>NZ_JAMZEE010000011.1:0-107374 GCF_024704895.1 Bacteroides muris (ex Fokt et al. 2023)
CAGGCCAATGTTTGTCTCGCTCTTTTGATGGGTTACAGCGCCTCGTTTGTCGACCACGGTGAGAAACAGCAGCATGTTCAGGAGGTTCTGAACCGTTGTTGGGATGTTCTTGATACTCTTCCCGCATCTTTGCTGAAACTTCGTCTGCTCACTGCTTGTTATGGAGAGGTTTTCGATGAGCCTTTGGCTGAGGAAGCCCGTTCCATCATTGCCTCTTGGGATGCTCCATTGCTGACTGCCGAACAGCAGGAGGCTGTTGATGAGTTTCAGAATGTGGTGGAGAATCCTTATCCGTGGGAGGAAGTGGAATAAAAATCTTCATGTAAGTATTCATTTTGTTTCTTTTCCAGAACGGTCTATCTGTCTTTACAATGATTATTTGGTAGTATAGTGATTTGTTTAGAGTAGAAAGCAAATGATAAGCACTTGTTTTAAGGCTAATAAATAAAAAATACTTTTTGGAACCTCATTCGTAAATTGAATACTTGCAAGTTTAAATATATTGAAAGTGATAAATGTAGTGAAAAATGAGCATGTTCGTGATTCTAATATGGAGTTATTGCGCATTATAGCAATGCTTTTGGTCATGGTAGTACATGCAGATTTTAGAGCATTGGGTATACCTGTTTTTGAAGAAGTACAAACGAATCCATTTTCTTCTAGCTTTCGTTTTTTAACGGAAAGCTTCTCTATTATAAGTGTTAATGTTTTTGTTTTACTTTCAGGTTGGTATGGTATTAAATTTAAATTGGATAGACTTTGGGAATTCTTGTTTCAAGTATTTTTCTTTTCAATCTTTCTTTTTGTCGTGTATTCGTTGGTTAATCCGGAAGAATGTCTGACATTGTCGGGGGGGCAAGCATATTGCTATTGAAACAATGGGACTATTGGTTCGTTAAAGCCTATATGGGATTATATTTATTTGCTCCCGTTATTAATTCTTTTATTGAAAATGCTTCAAAGAAACAAGTTCAAATATTTCTGATATCTTTTTATCTGTTTCAGACAGTTTATGCATGGATTTCTCCTAATGGTGCAGCTTTTTTTCAGACAGGATATTCATCAATTTCATTTATAGGATTGTATATGTTGGCACGTTATATACGATTATATCCTTTACCAATTTGGAGGTTGGCATATTATTGGGATTTGATGATATATATTATAATTGCATTGTTTACCACATTTGTAGTTTTGATACTTGTTTATTGTAATATCTCATTGGTAGGTCATTTGTATAATTATACTTCACCTTTGGTGATAATTTCTGCAATATATTTCTTTTTATTTTTTACGAAAATCCAGTTGAAAAGTCGGTTTGTGAATTGGATTGCATGTTCTTGTTTTGCTGTTTATTTGTTGCATTCTAATCGTTTTGGTGCGGCAACTTATGATGGTCTTATTTTTGAATGGTTTCATAATCTATCAACATGTTCCTTTCTATTACATGTTACATTGTTTATACTATTTGTTTTTTTTCTTGCTATTTTCTTAGATAAAGTGCGTATGTGTATTTGGTGTAGATTGTATAGAAAGAATGTTGAAAAACTATGATTTTCTAACAACTCTTATATAAAATGTAAATTATGGATGTAATTTTATTAGCTGCTGGTAATGGCACACGTACTAGATTAGGGTATCCCAAACAATTTATGAAAATTAAGGGAAAACCTATTTTTATCTATTCATTGGAAATCTTTTCTGCAATACCAGAAATTGATCAATTGATAATTACTTGCAATCCTGATTGTTTAGATGTATATAAGAAATATATTGATATGTATCATATACCTAATGTGGTTTATTCTATTGGTGGAGAAACCAGACAAGAATCTGTATCTAAGGCAATGAGTTATGTAAAAACTGATAGAGTATTGATTCATGAAGCAGCTCGCCCTCTTATATCTAAAGAGTTTGTGGCTGAAATATTGAATACGGAAATGGCAGATGCAATAATACCTACTATTCCTGTTAAGTTTACGGTAGTACAAGGAACAGATGTCATGACTGGAGAATTGAATCGTTCGTTTTTGCATAATGTTCAATTACCTCAATTATTTAAAACTTCAGTTTTGAAAGATGTGCATGAGAAGGCTATAGCTGATAATTATCAGGCAACAGAAGATGGAATGATGGCTTTTCATTATGGTTATGTGGTAAAATTAGTGAAAGGTCGGGAATCTAATATAAAGATAACTACGCAATTAGACATTGAAATGGTCAATAGACTTTTAAATTTATAAAGTAAAGATGGGTAAAAAAGTAATAGTGATTACAGGTGCCAGCTCTGGTATTGGATATCAAACTGCTTTGAAGTTGCAGCAAGAAGGCAATATTGTTGTTTGGACAAGCCGTACTATTGAGTGTAATCAAGCTGTCTTATCGGTATTGTCAGAACAATCTGTTTGCAAAAATGTAGATGTAAGTTCCGAAGAATCAGTAAAGGATTTATTGTGTTTTATTAATGAGAAATTCGGACATATTGATGCTTTGATTAATTGTGCAGGTTATGTTGACCCGGAGCCAATTTTTTCTACAACCTTAGAGAACTGGGAAAAGACGATTTCTATAAATCTGACAGGAACTTTCTTATGTGTAAAATATATGGGATTGTTAATGAAAAAAACAGGTGGTAAAATTGTAAATATTGCATCTACAGCTGGGCTTACCCCAAGACCGGGATGGAGTGCGTATGCTGCTGCTAAAAGTGGTGTAATTAATTTTTCATCGGCAATTGCTGAAGAGTTGGCTGAGTATAATATAAAAGTTTTTGTTATCGCTCCGGGAAGAACTGCTACTCCGTTAAGAAAAATATTGGCTCCAGATGAAAATCCTCGTTCAATAATGCAGCCTGATGTGGTTGCAAATATGATATCTTTCTGTTTGAAACCTGAAGCTGATTGTATTGAGGGGCAACCAATCTTAGTACGTGAGAGATTTTGAGGACATGAAACTGGGGTGTTTTTGGGAAAAGCTTCGTTTTTGCTGTAAAAAGCAATGTTATATCCTCTTTGGACGAATCATGGAATATAGGCATGAAGTTTGCGTGCGTCGTTTACAAAAGGAGAATCAAGTTACAGTTGTTTTTTTTGCAATGTGTCTTTCAATGTGGCGTTATCAGTCGCTTTATGAAAGAATGATGCAAAATCGTCATTTTCGTGTATATATAGTATTAGCTCCTTGCATATCGTTTACAGATGAACAACAAAGAAAAGATATCCAAGTATTAAGAGATTATTTTAAGAAACATGGAGTTTGTTATATAGATTATGATTTTGCATCAGAAAGGTGTATTGATATTCGTAAGGATTTGAGGCCGGATATTCTTTTTTACCCTCAACCGTACAAGAGCTTGTTTAGACCGGAATATGATAGTGCTAATTTTTATGATAAATTATTATGCTATTATCCATATGCCTTTTGGACTGTCTTGGGGGAATGGTCGTATAATATGGCTTTCCATAATTTTGCGTGGAAATTATATTATTCGACAGAATTACATCGGCAGGATGCAATACAATTGTCTTTTAATCGTGGTAGAAATGTGGTTGTTGTGGGGTATCCCAATGCGGATATATTTTTGAATGAACCGCCTATTGATGTCTGGAAACCGCAGAAGAGCAAGAAGAAGCGCCTTATCTGGGCACCTCATTTTACTATTTCTCAAGAACGTAGTTTTGTGTGCCATTCTAATTTTTTGTGGATGGCAGATTTAATGTTGGACATTGCGTTTCGTTATTCTGACTGTTTACAATTGGCGTTCAAACCACATCCTCGTTTGTTGACGGAATTATATTTGCATCCGGAATGGGGAAAAGAAAGAGCGGATGCATATTATTCAACTTGGCATACATTGGAAAACACCCAATTGGATGAAGATGAGTTTAAGGATCTTTTTATGACTTCTGATGCGATGATACACGATTGTGGATCTTTTGCTGTGGAATATCACTATTCTTTAAAACCTGTAATGTATGTGCTTCAAGACAAGCAGGCTTATACAGACACTTTATCACAATTTGGTAGGAAGGCAATTGAGGCTCATTATATAGGAAAATGCCAAGATGATATTATTAATTTCATAAAAGATATTGTACTTGATGGACAAGATGTGATGTTGTCTATGCGTCAGAAGTTTTATCAGGAATATCTTTTGCCTCCTAATGGAAAACAAGTTGCAGATAATACAATAGATGACCTTTTAAAATCTTTGGGGAGGATTTGAGTGTGAGTTTGAAATCACAAACTGTACATGGGGTTGTTTGGAGTTTTATTGAGCGTTTCTCAGTACAAATTGTTCAGTTTGTATTAGGAATTATTATAGCTCGCTTGTTGTCTCCTGATGAATATGGATTAATAGGGATGTTGGCCATATTCATTTCGATTTCTCAAGTATTCATTGATGGTGGTTTCTCAACGGCTCTTATTCAGAGGCAAGATAGAGATGAAGTCGATTTTTCTACTGTTTTCTATATTAATCTTGCTATCAGTTTTTTTTGCTATTTTTTGTTGTTTTGTGGAGCGCCTCTTATTGCTTCATTTTATAATCAGCCGTTGTTGATCGCTATTACGAGAGTTTATTCTATAACCTTAGTAATAAATTCTTTAGCTGCTGTGAATAAAGTAAAACTTGTAATAGCACTTGATTTTAAGACTCAGTCTAAAATTTCTTTTGGAGCAGCTTGTATTTCAGGGCTTATTGGAGCTTTATGTGCTTGGAAAGGATTAGGAGTTTGGGCTTTGGTTATCCAAATGTTTATTTCATCTTTGGTGAATGTTTTCTTGAGTTTTTATTATGTAAAATGGTTTCCTTCTTGGATCTTTTCACTCAGTTCTTTTAATAAACTATTTTCTTTTGGCTCTAAATTGCTGATTGCTTCATTAATCAGCAATGTATATACTAATCTTTATACATTGGTTATAGGAAAGAAATTTTCTACGTTTAGTTTAGGACTTTATTCAAGAGCAGATCAGTTTGCCCAGTTTACGAGTTCGAATATTGCAGGCATATTGTCAAGAGTTTCTTTTCCGATATTAAGTCAGATACAAAATGACGATGAGCGTTTGATTAATGTATATAAGAAATATATACAAATGTCTGCTTTAATAGTTTTTCCTCTAATTTTGGGACTATGTGGCATAGCTAAGCCATTGATATTATTATTGTTGACTGAGACTTGGATAGATTGTGTTTTACTGTTGCAAATTTTATGTTTTTCATATCTGTGGAATTGTGTCGTAACAGTGAATCTGAATTTGTTGAATGTGAAGGGACGTTCAGACTTGGTGTTGAAATTAGAAATAGTGAAAAAAAGTATTGCTTTTATAATCTTGGCAATATCGCTATTTTTTAATTTGGTGCTTATTTGTATAGGGCTAGTGGTTTATTCATTTATAGCTTTATATATGAACACTTATTACACAAAAAAACTTTTAAACTATGGTTTTAAAATGCAATTGAAAGAATTGTTGCCTTATTTATTGCTTGCATTACTTATTATGTGTGAAGCTTTATTCTTTAGTTGTTATGTTAGCAATTCACTGCTTTCTATTGTAATTTCTCTAATTGTTTGCCCTATAACGTATATTGTTATTTGTTATAAAACACGATTGGATGCATTTGTTGAGTTGGAAAATATGATTAAAAAGAGCAACTGAAGATTAGAGATGTTTTAATCTGATAATAGTAGAGTGTTATATCCTTTTTAATGAATTAATAAATAAAATTTGCCGATGACAAAACCGTTGGTCTCTATTATAATCCCAGTGTATAATGTTGAAAAATATCTTCAGAAATGCTTGGATAGTTGTTTTTCTCAGAGCTATGAGAATATTGAAGTAATTGCGGTAAATGATGGGAGTAAAGATGCATCGGAGGATGTGTTGATTAGATATACTCAAAAGGAACATCGTTTAAAATTTGTGACACAGATAAATCAGGGGGTAGTGATAGCTCGTAAAAAGGGGATAGAACTTTCAACAGGAAGTTGGATTATGTTCGTTGATGCAGATGACTATTTGATGAATGATGCTATTGAAACTCTTTATAATAGTGTAATAAAGTATACCGCTGATATCGCGGTTGCAAATTTTATAAATATTTCCAAAAGAGGATGTTTGACATATAGCCAACTTATGGATTTTAGTGTGAAGAGTTCTTCTGTGGAATTGGCATCTATGCTTTTAAATGAGAAACTTCCTTTTTCTTTGTGTGCCAAATTATTTTCAAAAGATTTATTTAAGAATGTAATACATCAAAATACATTAATGATGGGGGAAGATGCGTATGTGACATTACAATTAATAAATGAAGCTAAAAAGGTTGTTATTTTACCCCATATTGTTTATGGCTATTTACAACATTCATCTTCTGTAACTCATAGTCCGTCTCAAATGGCTTTAGAATCAAGAATTGATTTTATAAATAGAACGATTGAATATTATAAAAGACAACAATACTATGGAAATGAGAATTTTATCCATTGTCTGAATTATTTTATAATGAAGGAATATTTTACATATTTGCGTTTTGGAGGAAATTATTCTTATAATAAAATTCATAATTTAGTAAATATAGTGTGTTTGCAAGATAAAGTAGCTTGTTCATTAATGCCTTTTTGGAGAATAATGATGCTTAGAGCGTATCGTACAAATGTTAAACTCGGCAATCTTATTCGTGATTTAATAGTCTTTTTGAGAAAGTTCAAGTGATGAAAGTAAGAGTTGCCCCACATACGTTTTTTTTTCTGCTATTATCATTCTCATATGGCATTCCTGTGATTTTGACTTTATTTTATAATATCAATAAGGAATATACTTATGTAAGTGATAATATTTTGGCAGAATATAGCCATACTGCTTGGACTTTGCTATCTATATATGTAATAGCTATTGTTAGCTTTTTATTAGGAAGTAAGTTGACTCACGATTCGATAAAACGTGTAAAAATATCAAGTATCTCCCAAGATTTAATTGGCAATTCCTCATCTTTATTACCACTAAACTTTTGGCAAAAAAATGTAATGTATGGTTTTATATGCCTTGGTCTTGCAATGCTTTTTAAAATGTTCCGAGCTGGTACTTTTTCATCAGACTATATTGAATCTTTTGGGGCAGGATTTGAATCTCAGAATGTATATACGATGCTTTGTGATGTTTTTTTCTTCTTTTTTCTCTATTTGTATTTAAATTATCAAAATAGTTACAATAAAAGTAAGTTGCTTTTGTTGGTAATGATTTTTGTAACTTTACTTAGAGGTTCTCGTATGTTTACCATTCCACTTATTTTCTTTTTATTATATAAAATGGTGTATATTGATGGTCTGACTAGAAAAAAAATTGGATTTATTTTATTAGGTGGAGTGGTGGTTTTATTAGGTCTATGCTTAGTTTTCTTTTTAAGGCATGGGGCATCGTTTGAAAATGTGGATATATTAGGAATGATTTTTTTATTAATTCAATATGAATCATGCGGTGTACATGTACCATTGATGAAAGAAATAATGATGGGGTGGCATCTTTCTTTTGCTCCAATGTTTACTTATGTAACAGACACCTTTCTTTTTGTGATACCTCGAATTGTTTTTCCAGAGAAAAATGAATATCTTTTTTTTGATAGAGTGGTAAGTGAGTATAATTTGAGTCCATTTGGTGGAATCAATGGAGAGGCCTCTGTTATTTTATATTTTGGAATATTGTTTCCTTTCTTTTTCTTTTTAGTAGGAGGCTTTCTGTCTTATCTTTATAATCTTGTTAAAGAATCTTCTAATACTTCGATAAAAGTTCTATATACTTTTATTTGTTGTTCATTAATGTTTACATTTTTGAGAAATGGCATTTTGATTGCAACTAAAAGTATGATTGTAGTTTGGATTATATTGGCTTTTTTCGTTTTTGTTCGCCGCATATCATTGAGTTTGAAAGGATGAAAGTTGCATTTATTGTCCCATCGCTTCAAAATTTGGGACCTACTATTGTTGTTAATACTATAATTAAGCATTTGTGCTATAATGGAGTAGAAACGTCAGTGTATTATTTCGATGAATCGGAAGCAATGGATTTTATTTGTCCTGTCTATAAAATCGTTAATAATTCCCCTATTGATTTTGATTCTTTTGATATTATTCACTCAAATATGTATCGTCCGGATAAATATGTTTATCATTGGAAGCATAGAATAAGAAAAGCCAAAATAGTAACAACAATACATCAAGATATATTTAGAAATTTGAGGTATAATTATAATTGTATCATATCGGTTTGTTTCACTCCTTTATGGATAAAATATATAAAAAAATTTGATAGGAAAATCTTTATTTCTAATACAATAAAGAATCTGTATTCTTTTGAGAACTCTTTAGTTATTCATAATGGAATTGACATTGAATATGATTCTCAATCGGCTGACCAATTGTATGTAGAAAAAATTTGGAAGTTAAAGCAGCATGGTTATACACTATTGGGGACTTATGCTGCAATAAATAGAGGTAAGGGCATAGATCAACTAATAGAGTTAGCAAGAATAAGAAAAGATTTAGGAATAGTAATTATTGGTAATGGCAAAGAAAAGCATGCATTGCAGTTGTTAGCAAGACGCTATAATGTTAATGAACAAATATTGTTTCTTCCATATCTTCAGTCCCCATATAATTACTTGCAACACATTGATATATATGTTATGCCAAGTCGTAATGAAGGTTTTGGACTAGCTATGATTGAGGCTGCAATGGTTGGTGTTCCTGTTATTTGTTCTAATATTCCAATTTTTCATGAAATATTTAATGAAAATCAAGCCGTTTTTTTTGATTTAGAAAACATTGGTTCGTTAAGTGAAGCAGTTAATATCATTTTGAGTAAGTATAAATACTATAAGGATAGTATTTATTCGTATGTGATGAATCATTTTACAGGTGAAATTATGGCAAAGAAATATCTGAATTTATATAATTCAATTGTTGATTAATATTTTGTTATGAGCCTATGGACATATTAAAAAGAAAACATGAAGTTTCAGTTTCCATTGTCGTGTATGAAAATGATAAAAATTTATTGCTCAGAGTTGTTTCTTGTGTGTTAGAATCTCAATTATTGACTTCTTTATATATAATAGATAATTCTTCTACAAATAGGCTCAGAGAAATATTCCCACAAGATTCTCGTCTTGAATATATTTTTATGAATTCCAATAATGGTTTTGGTGCTGGTCATAATGTGATATTAAGACATCCGGAAAAAATGGGCAAATATCATTTGGTGTTAAATCCTGATGTTTCTTTTGCTCCTGGAACTTTGGAAAAACTTTATGATTATATGGAAAACAATTCTGATGTAGGAAATGTGATGCCTAAAATTATCTATCCTAATGGGGATTTACAATATTTGTGTAAACTATTGCCCACACCTATGGATTGGATAGGACGTATGTTTATTCCCTTTAAAAGCATAAAAAGGAGGATAAATGATAAATTTGAAATGCGTTTTGCTGATTATGAAAGTGAAATGAATGTTCCTTATTTGTCCGGATGTTTCATGTTTCTCCGTAAGTCTGTTATTGAAGAAGTTGGAGTGTTTGATGAAGGAATATTCATGTATGGCGAAGATACGGATTTGAATCGCCGTATTTATCAGAAAAACAGAACGATGTATTATCCGGAAGTGACTATTACTCATGCTTTTGAAAAAGGATCACACAAGAGTTTTCGTTTGTTTTGGATACACGTAAAGGCGGCTATTTATTATCTGAATAAATGGGGATGGTTTTTTGATAAGGAACGACGTGGCATAAATAAAAAAACAAAATTGGCATATACAAGTTTGAAGTAATCTGTTCTTGTCTATTACATATTTTTACGAAAATGTAGTAAAGGAAGTAATTTTGTTATGACTCCGGAACAGCGTTTTAATATTACTTTTCTTTTGAATTAATTTTTTCTACTTGATTATTCATGAAACTTTTATTCACAGGGGCCTCCGGGTTCTTGGGTAACAACGTGCGTCCTCTTTTGGAAGCTATGTATGAGGTTACCACTGTAGGTCTGTTGCCACAGGATGACTATACTGTGAATATCGCACAGGAAGTACCAGAGTTACGTGAGCGGTATGATATAGTTCTTCATGCAGCTGGAAAAGCACATGTTGTACCCAAGACGGAAGCAGAGAAACAAGCTTTCTTTGATGTAAACCTGCAAGGTACAAAGAATCTTTGTGCGGCATTGGAAAGGAGAGGGTTTCCCCGGGCTTTTATCTTTATTTCTACAGTGGCCGTGTATGGTTGCGAGTATGGAGAAGAGATTACAGAAGGGCATCCTTTGGATGGGACAACTCCGTATGCCATGAGCAAACGTCTGGCCGAAGAGTTCTTGCAGAAATGGTGCTACAAACACAACGTTATTTTGGGTATTATTCGTCCTTCCTTGATTGCTGGGTGTAATCCTCCGGGAAATTTAGGAGCGATGATTCAAGGCATACGCAATGGAAGATATTTAGGTATTGCCGGAAGTCGTGCGCGGAAGAGTGTGTTGATGGTACAGGATATAGCAAGTCTGGTTCCTTTGTTGGCAGAAAAAGGAGGTGTCTATAATGTGTGTGACAGTTACCATCCTTCTTTCAGAGAGTTGGAAGCGGTTATTTGCAAACAGCTGAATAAAAAAATGCCTTTCTCAATACCTTATTGGGCAGCTAAATGTATGGCTTTGGTAGGAGATTGCTTAGGGAAGAGAGCGCCTGTCAATTCTTTGAAACTGAAGAAAATCACAGAATCGCTTACCTTTAGTAACGAAAAGGCGATGCGTGAATTGGGATGGAAACCGACCCATGTATTGGAAAACTTCAAGATAGAATGAATGTATATTTAGATGTCATATCGATAGGGCTGGGTATTGTATCTTTAGGATTTACATGTATTCAGCTTTGGTTTTACTGGATAATCAAAAACGGATGATGTATTATTTGATGGTTTTGGTTCTGCTGTTTTTGGCAGAACTTTTTTATTTTGGGGTGGCTGACAGGTGCAATATCATCGACAAGCCCAATGAACGGAGTTCCCATACGAAAGTGACTTTGCGCGGTGGTGGGATTATCTTCTATTTCGGGGCGTTGGCCTATTTCCTGACGAGTGGCTTTGAATATCCCTGGTTCCTGCTTGCCTTGACACTGGTGACGTCCATCAGCTTCGTGGACGATATAAGATCCACCGGGCAGATGACACGGCTGCTTTTTCATTTCTCTGCCATGGCTATGATGTTTTATCAGTGGGGACTGTTCTCCTTGTCGTGGTGGTGGATAGTCATAGCCTTGATAGTCTGTACGGGCATCATCAATGCCTACAACTTTATGGACGGGATTAACGGCATAACCGGCGGTTATTCTCTGGTCATTCTTGCTGCTTTGGCTTATGTCAATAAGGAGGTGGTTACTTTTGTGGAAGCGGATTTCATCTATACCGTTATCTGCTCCGTTCTTGTCTTCTGTTTCTTCAACTTCCGCAAACGTGCCAAGTGCTTTGCGGGTGATGTGGGTTCGGTGAGCATTGCCTTCATCCTTCTTTTCCTGATAGGCAGGCTCATCATCCGGACGGAAGATTTCAGCTGGATAGTCCTTTTATCCGTTTACGGTGTGGATAGTGTGCTGACTATCATTCATCGCCTGATGCTTCATGAGAATATCGGGCTACCGCATCGCAAGCATATGTATCAGATTATGGCGAATGAGCTGAAGGTTCCTCATGTAATGGTTTCTTCTATTTACATGACAGTGCAGGCAATCATTGTCGTAGGATATATAATGTGTCTGGATTCAGGCTACTGGTATCTGCTATGTACCATCCTTTTGTTAAGTCTTATTTATGTCTGTTTCATGAAGAGGTATTTTGGATTACATCAATCAATTTGAAATAGGCTTTCCTTTTCTTGATTAAATTGGCTTGCCTAATCTGTCGACTTGTAAATCAATACTTTATGAACTTATCTCAGAAAACAGCTTCAGCGAGGCTGTTTTCTTTGTTTAGAGGCATATATATTCACTTTTGCATTGTTGAACAACAAAACAAGATTAACAAACCATGTTGAATTGAAAATGTAAAAAGAAGCTTCGAAGGAGGTGATTCCGGCTGCTTTTATATTTGTTCTTGTATCTGGAAAATTGAAATTAGTGAGTGATAATTAGGGCATCTTAAAATATAAAAGTATCTTTGTAAAAAAGATTGCTACTTATTATCACACTCCAAGACCATACTAAAATGGAACAGATACGTAAATTGCCGATAGGCATACAGACTTTTGAGGATATTCGGAAAGATGGTTACCTTTATGTGGATAAGACAGCGTTTGTTTATCAGATGGTTCATACAGGGAAACCTTATTTTTTGAGCCGTCCCCGTCGCTTTGGGAAAAGCTTACTTATTTCAACTTTTGAAGCATACTTTCAAGGTCGCAAAGACTTGTTTACAGGACTTGCCATTGAGCAATTAGAAAAGGAGTGGATTGAATATCCGGTGTTGCATTTGGACTTGAATGCGGAAAAATATGATTCCATCTCCCGCTTAGACTCTATGCTTGCCCGGTATCTGAGTTTGTGGGAGGATGTTTGGGGACAAGAAGAACGTGAGGTAACACTTTCCGACCGTTTCTCCGGTATTATCCGCCGTGCCTATGAACAAACGGGTAGACAAGTAGTGGTCTTGATTGATGAGTATGACAAACCTTTGATACAAACTTTGCTTGACGAAACACTGCTTGATGAGTACAGACGTATTTTGAAAGCCTTTTATGGAGTACTGAAAAGTGCCGACCGCTATCTGCGTTTTGTCTTTTTGACGGGAGTTACCAAGTTTGCTCAAGTCAGTGTGTTCAGCGACCTGAATCACTTGCAGGATATCAGTTCATGGCCCGATTATTCTTCTCTTTGTGGTATTACCAAAGAAGAATTGGTTCGTACATTTACTCCGGAAATAGAACGTTTGGGAGCTGACAATGGAATGGACTTTGACACAATACTGGATAAGATGACCAAGCAGTATGACGGTTATCATTTCTATCCGCATTGTGAAGGAGTTTTCAATCCCTTTAGCGTATTGAATGCATGTAAAGCAAAGGTTTTGGATAATTTTTGGTTTCAGACAGGTACTCCTACCTATTTGGTGGATTTGTTGAAGCAGAGTGATTATGATTTGCGTCTCTTGATTGATGGTGTTGAAGTAACGGCTTCCGCTTTTTTCGAGTATCGTGCTGAGGTGAAGAATCCTCTTCCGATGATTTATCAAAGCGGATATCTTACTATTAAGGATTATGACAAAGATGTTTTACTTTATACTTTAGGTTTCCCCAATGATGAAGTCCGCTATGGTTTTTTGAATTTCTTAGTACCTTATTATACTGATGTCACGGACGATGAGACCGGTTTTCACATCGCTAAGTTTATGCGTGAACTCAGTTTCGGTGATGTCGACGCATTCATGGAGCGTTTGAAAGTATTCTTTGCTGGTATTCCCTATGAACTGAGTAACGGTACCGAGCGGCATTATCAAGCGGTCTTCTATATAGTGTTCACTCTGATGGGGCAGTTTGTAGAAACTGAAGTACGCAGTGCCCGTGGACGTGCCGATGCAGTGGTGAAGACTGGAGATTATATCTATGTATTTGAATTTAAACTGAATGGTAGTGCTGAAGAGGCTCTGAAACAAATAGATGAGAAAGGTTATCTGATTCCTTATGCGTTGGAAGGAAGAAAGCTGCTGAAAGTAGGAGTCAATTTCAGCAAAGAGATGCGGAATGTTGATAAATATATAGTGATAGAGGAATAATTCTGATATCTGTTTGCAAGTCTGTAAATCAATGCTTTATAAACTTATCTCAGAAAACAGCTTCGGCGAGGCTGTTTTCTTTGTTTGCAGGCATATATATCCCCATCTTTGCATTGTTGATCAACAAAACGAGATTAAAAACCATGTTGAATTAAAAATGTAAAAAGGAGAAAGAAAGTATGCCTTTATTTTATTATGCAAGACAGTCGTCTCTGGCGACGAAAGAGGGTGCCAAACTTTGGCATCTGAGTTTGAAGAAAGTGGGAAGGGCCGTGGATGCGCAACAGCTGGCTGAGGTGATTGCCGAGAAGTCTTCCCTGACTCCGGGTGACGTACATAATGTAATCCGTAACCTGATGACGGTGATGAGGAGCCAGCTGCTGAACAGTCGTACGGTGCGTCTGGATGGTTTGGGCACATTCACCATGAAGGCCCGTACGCGAGGTAAGGGAGTGGCTCAATCTGAAGACGTGAATCCCAATCAGGTGACTGCTCTACGCTGCCAGTTTACTCCGGAATACACGCGCCCGGCTGCCATTGGCACTACGCGTGCCCTGCTTCAGGGGGTGGAGTTTGAGAAATGGACGGGACCAGTTACTGACGGTAAGGATGATGCCGGTGACGGTGGCAATTCCGGTGGCGGTTCCGACGGTGACCAGGGAGAGAACCCGTTAGGATAAGATGTATTTACTAATTTTGAAAGATTGAGACTATGAAAAAGAACGTTTGGGACAAGATTTTGAAGGTAGTGATAGCTGTTGCTTCCGCCGTATTGGGAGCTTTAGGTGCCAATGCAATGAACTTGTAGCAGAGTTGCTGAAGACCATATTCTTACAAGCACGGTGAGAATGGTAAAAAGAATCCCGACAGAATGGAAAACATCTGTCGGGATTTTTTATAGGGAGTCTTTGATATCGCTCAATTCTACCAGTTTGTTTACAATAGCGTAGATGGTGAGCCCTGCCGGAGAATGTATCTGCAATTTGCGTGCAATGTTGCGGCGATGGGTAATGACGGTATGGATGGAGAGGTAGAGCTTGTCGGCGATGGCTTTGTTGGTCATGCCCTTCACAACGCAGGTGATGATTTCCTTTTCGCGCTGGCTCAGGGTTTCTTGTTCGCCGTCTTTCTCCTCTTCCTCCTCGGTGTGCAGCAAGTGGTTGATTTTGGAGGTGATGACATCTACGTCATCGCACATGGCGAAGTTCTCGTCATATTCCTTCAATATGTTATTGTCGATGACGGAGCATACCATAGCAATGAACTTGACGCCTGATTTTCCGTGTTCTGCCTTGAAGGCGGGCAGGTCGAACCAGCCACCGAAAGTGGGGTTGATGATGATAATGTCTGCCGGTTGCATGTGAATGTAGTTCTGCAGTGATTCTGGCGAAGAAACCTCAATGGGGTGTGCATTCAAGTTGGGAATACGCCTTAAAACAGCCGTCAGTCCACTCCGTAGGATGACCGAGGTTTCTGCAATGACAATCTTCAATGAAGTGTTATGGTTCATTTTTCAACTTCCTTTCTATGTGTGCTACGGCGGGAACAAACATATAATCTTCTACTTGGCAGTGGGTGGCAAGGTCTTGTTCGCAGTTGAATATATCGAACAGAACGGCATTCAGGAGGTTATTGTTCCCCTTTTCCGGATAGTATTTGATGATGATGTTCTTCAGTTCCTTCAGTTTGGTGTCTATCTGGTTATGTTTGCTGGCAAAAGTGGCGATGTCGTATTCGTCCGATAGCCTGCCTTGGAGCAGTTGCTCTACATAGGTGAATACGGCCTGGTTTTCATATTCCATGTGGCGGCGTACTTCCTTGGCATATTCATCGAAGAACTTCAGGATAAGGTAGGCTACATCGTTTGTACTGGAACAATCGATGGCTTCGATGAGTTTGCGGCGGATGGCCGGCAGGTTGAAGTCGAGGAAATATGTGTGGGCACGCTTCAGATAATCCATAAGGGCGGGAATGGAAAAATCGCTTTCATTGCCTCTGTAAGAGTATTGCTCTTCGCTGATAAAGTTGGCTACGGCAAGGAATGTAGGGCAATCGACGCCTTGCGCTTCGCAGACGTCCTTCACACTTTTGTCTCCGAATCCTAATGACAGTCCGAAACGGCTCATTACCATCAATAAAGAGTAATTGTCGCAGATGAGGTCGCTCATCTTGTCCGTGGAGCGGTATTTATGTTGCTCATTCATTGTGCGTTATTGTTTTTTAATTCTCTAATTCGTATGCAAAGTAACGGCTTTTATCCGAGAACTGCAATCACTATTACTAGGTATTTTGCTTGTCGGGAGATGGTTGGAGAGTGGGTTTTGCCGGATAAACTAAAAGCTTTAGTTTTATTTAACGAAGGAAATTAGTTTTTGAACTAAATAATTTAGTTCTTTGCAGAAAACAAAGAATGTTATGAAAGGATTGACTGCAAAAGAAGAAGAAATCATGGGCTTTTTCTGGGAAAAGGGGCCGTTGTTTGTGAAGGAAATGCTGGCATTCTATGAAGAGCCGAAACCGCATTTCAATACTTTGTCCACCATTGTGAGAGGATTGGAGGATAAGGGATTTCTGAGCCATCATACGTATGGCAACACGTATCAGTATTATGCGGTGGTCAGCGAGGAGGATTTCCGCAAGCGGACACTGAAGAATGTCATCAGCAAATATTTCAATAATTCTTATCTCGGCGCGGTGTCGTCTTTGGTAAAGGAAGAGGATATATCGCTGGAAGAGCTGAAACAGTTGATACAAGAGGTGGAAAAGGGAAAGGAATGAGGTAATTGAAAATTTGATAACTCTTGCTTATGAAAAACATCGGATTGGTTTGTTGGTTGCTGGTGACTATTTGCTACGGATTGCAAGCATCCGGAAAGTACTGTCTCTGAAAAAACTCCCATGCAAACTTTTATCGAAGAAGTCGCTGTGGCAAGAAAGTATCAACTGCAAAATCAGGAAATGAGAAAACCGAATAGTAAATGGACTGTCAGAACAAGTCTTGACTATTACAAATCATCAAATAGCAAATAACTCCATGGGTCTGTTTCTTGTTTATATACTCAAATCATCCGTTTGTCTGGCGGTATTCTATCTGTTTTACCGCTTGCTGCTGGCACGTGAGACTTTTCATCGTTTCAACCGGTTCGCTTTACTGGGCATTTTGTTGTTGTCGTGCCTGCTGCCTTGGGTTGAGGTAAGTGTAAGGCAAGAGACTGAAGTGCATCAGACCATGCTGACATTGGAACAGTTGTTGATGATGGCAGATGCAATGAATGCCACTGAAACCGGAATAACGGCTGAGGCGGCAACGGTCACCTGGATACAAGTGGCGCTGTTGGTCTATCTGGCAGGAATCGTTTTCTTTGCTTTCCGCAATGCCTGTTCGCTGGTGCGGTTGCTGATGTTGCTGAAAGCGGGTAGGAGAGAAGACATCGGCAATTACTTGCCGGGCAGGAAAGAGCGCGTTACTTTGATTGTACACAACCGTGACATCTCCCCGTTCAGTTGGATGGGATATATTGTCATTTCACGGAAAGACTTGGAGGAGAACGGACGGGAAATCCTTATCCATGAGCTTGCCCATATCCATAACCGCCATTCCTGGGACTTGCTGGTGACTGATGTCTGCATTTTCTTCCAGTGGTTCAATCCGGCATCGTGGTTGCTGAAGCAGGAACTGCAGAATATCCATGAGTTTGAAGCCGATGAGACGGTGATAAAGGAGGGCGTGGACGCAAAACAATATCAACTATTATTAATAAAAAAAGCTGTCGGCACAAGGCTCTACTCTATGGCCAACAGCTTTAATCACAGTAAACTTAAAAAACGTATCACTATGATGTTAAAAGAAAAATCAAGTCCGTGGGCACGTTTGAAGTATCTTTATGTACTTCCGGTGGCTGCCATTGCAGTGACAGCTTTTGCCCGTCCCGAAGTTTCCGATAAAGTTGAGGAAATTTCAAGCGTCAAAGTTAACGATTTGGCTGCAATTGTAGAAACAAAAGTGGCGGAAAATGCAGGTGACACTACGAAACCTGCCGATGTGAAGTATGTACCGTCGGAAGTCCGAAAGCAGTTGAAGGGAACTCCGGTCTTCGAGGTGGTAGAGGAGATGCCGGAATTTCCCGGCAGCGGAATGAGTGCTTTCATGGATTATATCAAGACGAATATGCGTTATCCGGCATCTGCCAAAGAGAAAGGTATACAGGGATGCGTGACTGTCCGGTTTGTAGTGGATAAAGATGGAAGTATCAAGGACTCCAAGGTGCTCCGTTCTGTAGATAAGGATATGGATGCTGAGGCGTTACGTTTGATAAACACTATGCCGAAGTGGAAACCTGGAAGACAGAAGGGGCAGCCGGTGGCGGTGAAATATACGGCTCCGGTGATGTTCAGGCTGGATGACGACAAACTTGAAAAAACTTCTTCTGCCAATGGTATTACAGTTGAAGGGTATGCAGGTAATGGGAAAGAACCACTGTATATTGTGGATGGAAAAGAGGTGACACCATCTGTTATGAGTGCATTGAATTCTGATAAGATAGAACGTATAACGGTTTTAAAAGACAAATCTGCCACGGAATTATATGGAGAAAAGGGACAGGATGGTGTTATTCTGATAACCCTGAAACAAGGAACTCCGGGTATGGTTATCCGCCGGGGTAATGAGGTGGCAGAGAATGCTAAAGTACAGCATAAGGGCAGTCTTGATTTAATAAAGACTGTCTATATTGATGGAGAAAAGGTTGACTTGGGTACTAAAACTATCGATGATTTAATACCTGCCGAGAATATTGAGGGTATTGAGGTGAAGAAAGAGGCAGATGGAAAAGGTGAGATTTACATCACTACTAAAAAAACTAAAGCCGTAGAAAAGACCATTGCCAAAGGCAATATGAAAGTGGAAGGCAAAGTGGTGGATGAGCAGGGGAAACCTGTTATCGGCGCGACTGTTCTGATAGAAGGTACCACTACGGGAAGCGTTACCGATGTCAATGGTAATTTTGTCCTTTCTGTACCTTCTAAGGATGCTGTATTGGTTGTTTCGTATATTGGCATGGCTACCGGCAAAGTGAAGGCGCAATCCAAGCTTACGATTGCGCTAAAAAATGAATAGTCTCTAACAACTATGATAAGGAAAATTTTCTCTTTGTTTCTAATTCTGCTAGCTGTGGGGGCAGGGCTTTGCTCTGCCCCCACAGCCGGTAAGAAATATTATTTGGTGGACGGGCTTTTCTTCGAAGGCATGCCGCCTGGTGTGGGTTTGGACAACGTGGCGGGACGTCCTATGGTCTTGAACTTCTGGTATACCGGCTGTGGCCCTTGTATCCGTGAAATGCCGGAGCTGAACAAATGGATGGAAGTCTATCCTGATGTAACCTATCTTGCTACGACTTTTGACAGTGCTGCACAAATAAGGAAAATTGTAGAGAGCCGTCCTTTCCTCTTTGCCCAGATAGCCGATGACTCGTTTTTCTTCGAGACCTTTCATGTGAGTGGTATGCCGGTCACTATACTGGTGGATAAGAAAGGCATTATCCGCCCTATAGAACAAGGTACTGGAACTGCGAAACTTCGGTATATGCAGGATAAGTTGCAGGAACTTGTCAGCGAATAATTCTTTCTTGATGAATAGGGGATAAGGATTTCAGAGGATTTTCAGTATTTCCGTTTCTTGCTCCGGGTGGAACCAGTGGATTTCCTCGTCCCGTTTGAACCAGGTCATTTGCTTACGGGAATAGATGCGTGAGTTCTGCTTTATCTTTTCAATGGCAAAGGGTAATGTCCATTCGCCGTCCAGATACTTGAATATTTCTTTGTAGCCTACTGTATTCAGGGAATTTAGACTTTTATACGGATAGACCGTGCGCGCTTCTTCCACCAAGCCGTCTTCCACCATTTGGTCTACCCGGCAGTTGATGCGTTCATAAAGCTCTTCCCGGTCACGAGTCAATCCTATTTTGATAATACGGAAGGGACGTTCCTTCTTTTGCCGGGTGCGGAAGGAAGTGTAGGTCTTTCCCGTCATGTAGCAGATTTCCAACGCATGGACTACACGTTTGGGATTTTTCAAATCTACTATTTTGTAATATTCCGGGTCCAGCAGCTTAAGTTCCGCACAAAGTCTTTCCAGACCTTCTGTTTCGTATTTGTGCAGCATGAGCCGGCGTGTATCGGCATCTACGGTCGGAATGTCGTCAATTCCTTTACAGACTGCATCTACATACATCATTGAGCCTCCGGTCAGCAGTACGGTGTCATGCTTTGTAAACAAGCTTTCCAGCAGCCTCATCACTTCCGCTTCGTATTGGGCGGCACTGTAATAGTCTGTCAGCTTCAGGGTGCCGACGAAGTAGTGCTGTACCCGTTTCAGTTGCTCCGGTGTAGGGGCAGCTGTGCCTATCTTTATATCTGCGTAGAGTTGTCTCGAATCGGCTGAGACGATACAAGTATGGAAATGTTCTGCCAATCGGAGGCTTAGCTCTGTTTTGCCTACTCCGGTGGGACCGATAAGTACAATTAAAGTGTGCATGCGGATAAAAACATTAAGCGCGGATTACGCGGATTACACGGGGAATATTCAATAATAGCCGTGCGTTTCCGTGTAATCCGCGCTTAAAAGAAATCTGTATGGTATGTCTGTTTAATATTTCTCTTCTTCAAAAGAGCTTCCGGCTTCGTCCAAACCGCCGAAGCCCTCTTTGTCGAAATCTTCCATATCGAAGTCCTGGTCGCCGTAAAAGTTTTCGTCTAAATCCAGAGAACCGCCGGCAGCTGCCATCTCTTCAAAGTCAACGGTCTGCTTGGGAGCTTCACCCGCCTTCTTGGTGCATTTGGCGCCTTTCATTTCTTTTCCGGTAATGATTTCAGAAAGCTCGATGAAGAAGCAACGTTCAGTCATATAATCGAATACATAGAGAAGTTTCTGTTTCTCGTCTTCAACCAGTTCACTCAGTTGGGTCTCTTTCATTACCCAACTGTCCATTTCCGGATTGTCGTCCATTTCTTCCAGCGTAATTTCCTTTTCTTTCTCCCAGTCATCATCGCAAATGAAGAAAGAGGTCATCTGGTCGTTGGCGTAGCCGGCCGACTTTAGGATTGCTTCATGGAAGTCATAAAAGGTAGCTTCCGGGTCTATCTGTATTTCTCTGATAAAATCGTCCACTTCGTCAGAGATGATTGTAAATCTGTAGATCATGATGAATTATAATTTATGATTTCTGACTTCTGATTTTGTGTAAATCATACGTCTTTTTATTTCCCTGCGGGGATAATGCCGCGGGCTGATTCACGTATAAAGTTTACGATATAACTTATTTCCGGTGTCATTTCCATTTCATCCTCGATTTTCTTCAAGGCATCCGTATTGTTCAGACCGCTTTGATAGATGATGCGATAGGCATCGTGGATTTTCTCGATGGTCTCGTTGGAGAATCCACGGCGGCGTAACCCTACCACATTGATTCCCGCATAGCAGATAGGCTCGCGTCCGGCAATGATGTACGGTGGGATGTCCTTGCTGAAACGGCAACCGCCTTGTATCATACCGTAACCGCCTACATGGCAGAATTGGTGCATCAGTACATTGGCACTGATGATGGAATAATCGTCGATGACAATTTCACCCGCCATTTTTGTAGAGTTGCCAATGATACAGCCGTTGCCTATCAGGGCATCGTGGGCCACGTGTACGCTTTCCATCAGGAGGTTGTTGTTGCCGACGATGGTTCTGCCTTTGGCAGCTGTGCCGCGGTTGATAGTTACGTTTTCACGTATGATATTGTTGTCTCCGATTTCAGCAGTGCTTTCTTCCCCTCTGAATTTTAAATCCTGGGGAATGGCACCGATAACGGCTCCCGGGAAAATGGTGTTTCCATTGCCGATGCGTGCACCGTACAGAATGTTGGCGTTTGCCATAATCTTGTTGTTATCACCGATTACCACATTCTTGTCAATGAAAACAAAAGGAGCAATCTCTACGTTCTCCCCGATTTTGGCTTCGGGATGAATATACGCTAAGGGACTTATCATATTATTTACGATTTAGCAATTTACGATTGAGGTTATTTGCGATTTACAGTATATACGATTTTACCTGAAAGTGATAATTCTTATGGGTAATATGAATCGTAAAACGTAAATCGTCTAATCGTAAATCTATTTATTTGTTCTTAACTATTTGTGCCATAAACTCCGCTTCGCAGACCACTTTCTCGCCTACGAACACATAACCTTTCATGGTAGAAATGCCGCGGCGTATGGGAGCCATCAGCTCTACACGGAAGATGAGCGTATCTCCCGGTACCACTTTTTGGCGGAACTTCACACCGTCAATCTTCATGAAGTAGGTAGAGTAGCGTTCCGGTTCATCCACCGAATTCAGTACAAGCAGACCTCCCGTCTGCGCCATTGCCTCTATCTGCAACACACCGGGCATTACCGGTTCCTGCGGGAAGTGTCCCTGGAAGAAAGGCTCGTTGGAAGTTGCGTTCTTGATACCTACAATGTAGTTGGCACCTATTTCTATTACTTTGTCCACCAATTGCATCGGGTAACGGTGAGGCAGAAGTTCGCGGATGCGGTTTACATCCATAATCGGTTCGCGGTTGCAGTCGTAGGCAGGAGCCTGGATTTCGTGCAGGCGGATTTCCTTGCGCATCTGGCGGGCGAACTTGTTGTTGATAGTGTGTCCTGGGCGGGTAGCGATGATGCGGCCCTTGATGGGCTTGCCTATCAAAGCCAGGTCGCCGATGACATCGAGCAACTTGTGACGGGCGCATTCATTGGGCCACACCAAAGGTTTGTGGTTGATATATCCCAATTGTTTGGCGTCCATGTGAGGAACTCCCATCACATCGGCCAGTTTGTCATAGTTCTCCTGAGACATTTCGCGTTCGTAAATAACAATCGCATTGTCAAGGTCGCCGCCCTTGATAAGACCGGCCTGCAGCAATGGCTCAATTTCGCGCACAAACACGAAAGTACGGCTTGCTGCGATTTCATCCTTGAATTTTGTCATGTCCTCCAATGTTGCAAACTGGTTTGGGAGGATGTTGGAGTCGTACGATACCAGTACATTCAAGCTGAAGTTCTCGTCCGGCAACACGATGATGGAAGAGCCGGTGGTTTCGTCACGGAATTCAATTTTGGACTTGATGATATAGAAATCTTTTACGGCATTTTGTTCTACAGTGCCTACGCGCTCTATTTCGTTGACATAATATTGGGCGCTTCCGTCCAGAATGGGAAATTCCGGTCCGTTTACCTGTATCAGGCAGTTGTCGATTCCCAATGCATAGAGGGCTGCCATACCATGCTCCACTGTGCTCACCTTTACTCCGTTTTTGGAGAGTACGGTACCACGGGTAGTTTCGATTACATTGTCTGCAACGGCATCGAAGGTAGGCTGTCCTTCTAGGTCGACACGTTGGATTTTGTATCCATGATTATCCGGAGCAGGATTGAAAGTAACGGTTAGGTCAAGTCCCGTATGAAGACCTTTTCCGCTGAGCGAAAAGCTATCTTTTAGAGTCTTTTGTTTTAACATTGGTTACTTATTTAATTGTTGTTTAAGTTCATTCAATTCTTTGCGGAGCTGGCGCAGTTCCACTTGCATTTCCGGCAAACTTCTTTGTGCGATGGATGCCTTGAAATATTGTTTCAGCTCCATAGGAGGGGTGCCGATAAGCTGGCTACCGTCCTTTAGGCTACTGGGAACACCGGACTGTGCGCCAAGGTTCACTTTATTGCCTATATGGATATGGCCTGCAATGCCTACTTGCCCGCCGAACATGCACCATTCTCCTATCTTGGTAGAACCTGCTACACCTGCTTGCGCAGCCATTACGGTGTGGGAGCCTATTTCATCATTGTGTGCCACCTGGATTAAATTATCCAGTTTCACGCCGCTATGTACGATGGTAGCTCCCATAGTAGCGCGGTCCACACACGTGTTGGCACCGATTTCCACATGGTCTTCCAAGATGGTTATACCTATTTGCGGGATTTTTTCATAACCCTCGGAAGTGGGGGCGAAGCCGAAACCATCTGCACCGATAACGCAACCGGAGTGCAGGATGCAGTGATTTCCTACCCGGCAATCGTGATAGATGGTTGAGTTAGCGTAAATAATACAGTCATTGCCCACTTTGGCACCGTTGCCAATCGTGACGTGAGGATGAATGACCGTATTGTCTCCCACTTCTGCATATTCGCCAATGCAAGCAAAAGGCGCAATGTAAACATCCTTGCCTATTCTAGCTGTCTCGGCAACAAAGGCCAGAGAGTCAATTCCCACCCGCTTTGGCTTACTTTGCTCATAAAGATTCAGCAATTTGGCAAGACTTTCATACGCATTGTCCACTTTAATCAAGGTAGCTTTTACTTCTTGTTCCGGAACAAAGTCCTTGTTTACCAGAATAATGCTTGATTGGGTTTCGTATATATAGGGGGTGTATTTGGGGTTGGATAGGAAGGATATGGCTCCCGGTATTCCCTCTTCGATTTTCGCAAAGGTATGAACGGTAGCATTCTCGTCTCCAACAATTTCTCCTTGGATAAATGTTGCAATTTGTTTAGCAGAGAACTCCATGTCTTATTCTTGTTAGATGGTTTCAAAACGCAAATAACGGACTTTTTTTTTATATTTCCTTATTCTAAGGTGAATATTTTATACTTATCTATGCAAACGTTGGTAGCATAAGTCGTACTTTTTTACTTTCTTAGATAGAAGAGAAATGTTGAGCATGTCCGATGCTTCGGCAATATTCTTGGTGCTGCCGTCGTTGTAGAGGATGTCAATACTGTCATCTGCCTTGTTGTACATGTTCTTCGCTGTCGAAGATGAAATCTGAAACAATTCGCTCATTTGCGCCTGTGTAAGCCACACCGTGTCCTGCTCCAATTTCACATCAATAGAAGTCTTTCCGTCTTGGGTTTGATAGATAACAAACTTGTTTTGGAAAAGTAGGTGCTTTGCTTCGCTATGGATGACAGTTTTTTATAATTAAATAGATAAGGAAGCATGTTTGTTCGAAATAAGTCGTAGCTTTGCATCTAAAAAAAAGATGTAGTATGATATTGACAGATGATATGCTTGCGGTGGCATTTCAATACCGCGATACGGAACTGTGGAATATATTGACGGACAGTGATGTGTTTGCATTCCGCCTTTCTGATGGAGAGACAGGTTATTGTTGCGTGATGGGGAATGGAGGCGAACATTTAGCCTTGGGCTTCTATAGGGGACAGAAAGGGTTCGCTTCTTATTTGAAGAGTCTCGGTTTCGGCAGTATGCGGCTTTCTGAAGTGGATATGCTTGAGATGGCAGCGACTTTTGACTGCATCAATTGTGACTTCATACAGGCATCTGCCGTGCAGAATAAGACGAAGAAGATAATCCGCGACTATGTCAATGCCCATGGGCTGAAGGTGCGCCGTCCCAAAGGGTGGCCTGACTTTACCCGGCATCTGCCTTTCAAAGTGCCCTTGGGCATTACTTGCGAGAAAGATGCCGCCGATATTGTCGAAGCACTCCGTGCGGCGATTGCCGTTGCGGGAGAGTTGGCGTGCCGGAGTCTGACTGAACTGGGCTTTGACGAAAAAGGAGATTACCCTACGATGGAGGGAGGAAAACCGGTGCCTTACCTTGTTCCCAACGCTGAGGGGACTTACGACTGGGGGATGATAGAGCTTCCTGCTCTCCTGCCCGACGAATGGCCGGCACCGGAGTTTACCAATGATATACTTATAAGAAGGGTGAAGAAACTCCGTACTTCCGGCACATTGCAGATGAAGCTCATCCACATGCCTGCACCCGTGGATGAATCAGCAGATGGAATACCTTTCCTGCCGTCTGTATTGCTTTGCCTGGATGCCGGAGAAGATGGGCTGTTCCCCGTCTTCTGTATGGAGGATGGAGAAGAGGCGCCTCGGCAGATGCTTGTTGAACTTGTCGATAACTTGTGCCGCTTGGACAACAAACCGGATATGATTGAGGTGGAGGATGGCAGAACGGAATCGCTCTTGAAAGATTTCTGCAACCGGTGCGGCATCCGTCTGTCTCGCAAAGAAGAACTTTCGGAACTTGAGGACGCTTGCAGTTTCCTGATTGCTAATCTCATGCAGTAAGACAGACGCTGCTCATCAACTGGTGGATGAGAACTGTCTTGTCTGTATCTTCTTTTCCGTATACTGTTGCTTCAGTGACAATCGAGTTTTGTCTTATCTCTGCCAGAGCGCCACTTTATTGCTGTTAAAGTAACGCTTTATTGCTGTTGAAGTGGCGCTTTATTGGGAATAAAGTGTCACTTTGTTGGAGATAAAAATAAATAAATCCGTAAGATGCTGATTGATAGAATAGTTATATCTATCCTTCCCACGCCAAACTGTACTGAAAGCCATCGAACTTAGGTTCGCTTGTCACGCCTGACGCACGGAATACACGGCGAATGGCTTCTTGTTCGTCAGGAGTAATGAGCCGTTCTCCTTTGCGGCTTTGGTAGAAATAGCTTTCGCACGAAAAGCATTGCATTACCCGTAGGCGGACCACGCGTGATTGCTTTAAGGGGAGGTCTTCGAAGAGCTGGGTCATACCCTTGGCATAGCGCACGGGTTTATTGTTGCGGTAATACCGGCAACTGTCGGCAGGCGAAAGACGCTGCACATAAACGGGATTTATGCAGTACAGTATATTCTTCCCTTCTTCCTCGCTTTCCGCGAGGGTTTGCGCTGCAATGGCTCGCAGGCAGGTGGCTGCTTTGGGGCAAAGGTCTTTGCCCGCAAAGCAGTATGCATAATATTGTGGTATGTCTTGCAGGAGTATCATGGCATATTCTTACAAGATTGCTTTCAATTGTTCTTCCATCTGTGCCTGCACTTCTTGGGCAGCCTTGCGACTGGCAGCAGCGAAATTTTCCGTCTTGTCCACATAGATGATGCCGCGGCTGGAGTTGACAATCAGTCCGCAAGTCTTCGTCATGCCATACTTGCAGACTTCTTCCAGCGAACCGCCTTGGGCACCTACGCCGGGGACAAGCAGGAAGTGTTCGGGCACAATCTTGCGGATATCCTCGAAGGCACGGCCCTGGGTGGCGCCTACCACATACATCATCTGTTCGTCGCTAGCCCACTCCTGTGATTTGCGGAGCACCTTCTCGAAGAGGCGTTCGCCTTGCGGGTCTTCCGTCAGTTGGAAGTCGTGCGAGCCTTTGTTGCTGGTCAGTGCAAGCAAAATTACCCATTTGCCCTCATAGGTGAGGAACGGCGTAACGCTGTCTTCGCCCATATAGGGGGCAACGGTTACGGAATCTATATCCAGCTCTTCGAAGAACGTGCGTGCATACATGGCAGAGGTGTTTCCGATGTCTCCGCGTTTGGCGTCGGCGATGATGAATTGGTCGGGATAGTTCTGCTTGATGTAGTTCACGGTCTTCTCGAAAGCTATCCAGCCTTTCACGCCCATGCTTTCGTAAAAAGCAAGGTTGGGCTTGTAGGCGATGCAGAGGTCGGCCGTTGCGTCGATGATAGCTTTGTTGAAAGCGAAGATAGGGTCTTCTTCTTTCAGCAGATGTTCGGGGATTTTCTTGATGTCGGTATCAAGACCTACGCAAAGAAATGATTTCTTGCGCTTTATGTTTTCAAATAATTCTTGTTTGTTCATTTTTATATTTACGATTTAATGATTGGGATTGCTTGGTTAATGAACTATCATCTCGTCACTCTATAACCTTGTCACTTTATCACTTTGCCACCTTGTCACAATTCGCTTTCCTTCAGTCTTTCTGCATTTTCCGCTACGATGAGGTGGTCGATGCAGTCCTGGATGTCTCCATCCATAAAAGCGGAGAGATTATAAATGGTGTAGTTGATGCGATGGTCTGTGATACGTCCTTGCGGATAATTGTAGGTACGTATCTTGGCAGAGCGGTCGCCGGTGCTGACCATTGTCTTGCGTTTGCTGGCAATGTCGTCGATGTACTTCTGGTGTTCCTTGTCGTAGATGAAGGTACGCAGGCGCGAGAGGGCGCGTTCCTTGTTCTTGGGCTGGTCGCGCGTCTCGGTACACTCGATGAGGATTTCTTCGACTACGCCCGTGTTGGGGTTCTTCCAGTTGTAGCGCAGGCGCACGCCGGATTCCACCTTGTTCACGTTCTGACCGCCTGCACCGCCGCTTCGGAAGGTGTCCCACTTGATTTCGCCTTCGTTGATGACTACATCGAACTCTTCGGCTTCGGGAAGCACGGCTACGGAGGCGGCAGAGGTGTGTACGCGTCCTTGTGTTTCGGTGGCAGGCACACGCTGCACGCGGTGTACGCCCGATTCATATTTCAGCGTGCCGTATACGTTGTCGCCCGTCACGGAGCATACTATTTCCTTGAAACCGCCGGCTGCACCTTCGTTGGCGCTGGATATTTCCAGCTTCCAGCCTTTGGCTTCACAGAATTTGGTGTACATGCGGAAGAGGTCGCCTGCAAAGATGGCGGCTTCATCGCCGCCCGTACCGCCACGTATCTCCAGAATGGCGTTGCGTCCGTCCTGCGGGTCGGCGGGAACGAGGAGCAGCTTTATCTGTTCTTCCAGTTCCGGTTGGCGGGTCTGGCAGGCATCCAGCTCTTCGCGTGCCATTTCGCGCATCTCCTGGTCTGTTTCGTTGGCAATGAACGCTGTCTTCGCCCATATAGGGGGCAACGGTTACGGAATCTATATCCAGCTCTTCGAAGAACGTGCGTGCATACATGGCAGAGGTGTTTCCGATGTCTCCGCGTTTGGCGTCGGCGATGATGAATTGGTCGGGATAGTTCTGCTTGATGTAGTTCACGGTCTTCTCGAAAGCTATCCAGCCTTTCACGCCCATGCTTTCGTAAAAAGCAAGGTTGGGCTTGTAGGCGATGCAGAGGTCGGCCGTTGCGTCGATGATAGCTTTGTTGAAAGCGAAGATAGGGTCTTCTTCTTTCAGCAGATGTTCGGGGATTTTCTTGATGTCGGTATCAAGACCTACGCAAAGAAATGATTTCTTGCGCTTTATGTTTTCAAATAATTCTTGTTTGTTCATTTTTATATTTACGATTTAATGATTGGGATTGCTTGGTTAATGAACTATCATCTCGTCACTCTATAACCTTGTCACTTTATCACTTTGCCACCTTGTCACAATTCGCTTTCCTTCAGTCTTTCTGCATTTTCCGCTACGATGAGGTGGTCGATGCAGTCCTGGATGTCTCCATCCATAAACGCGGAGAGATTATAAATGGTGTAGTTGATGCGATGGTCTGTGATACGTCCTTGCGGATAATTGTAGGTACGTATCTTGGCAGAGCGGTCGCCGGTGCTGACCATTGTCTTGCGTTTGCTGGCAATGTCGTCGATGTACTTCTGGTGTTCCTTGTCGTAGATGAAGGTACGCAGGCGCGAGAGGGCGCGTTCCTTGTTCTTGGGCTGGTCGCGCGTCTCGGTACACTCGATGGGGATTTCTTCGACTACGCCCGTGTTGGGGTTCTTCCAGTTGTAGCGCAGGCGCACGCCGGATTCCACCTTGTTCACGTTCTGACCGCCTGCACCGCCGCTTCGGAAGGTGTCCCACTTGATTTCGCCTTCGTTGATGACTACATCGAACTCTTCGGCTTCGGGAAGCACGGCTACGGAGGCGGCAGAGGTGTGTACGCGTCCTTGTGTTTCGGTGGCAGGCACACGCTGCACGCGGTGTACGCCCGATTCATATTTCAGCGTGCCGTATACGTTGTCGCCCGTCACGGAGCATACTATTTCCTTGAAACCGCCGGCTGCACCTTCGTTGGCGCTGGATATTTCCAGCTTCCAGCCTTTGGCTTCACAGAATTTGGTGTACATGCGGAAGAGGTCGCCTGCAAAGATGGCGGCTTCATCGCCGCCCGTACCGCCACGTATCTCCAGAATGGCGTTGCGTCCGTCCTGCGGGTCGGCGGGAACGAGGAGCAGCTTTATCTGTTCTTCCAGTTCCGGTTGGCGGGTCTGGCAGGCATCCAGCTCTTCGCGTGCCATTTCGCGCATCTCCTGGTCTGTTTCGTTGGCAATGATTTCTTTGGCTTCTTCGATGCCGCTCAACACTTGCATGTATTCTTTGCGGGCGTTCATCAAGTCGCCCAGTTCCTTGTACTCTTTGGTGAGCTTCACGTAGCGCTTCTGGTCGGCAATCACTGCCGGGTCTGTAATCAGAGTCGATACCTCCTCGAAGCGGGCTACGAGGCCTTCCAGTTTCTCAAGTATGGTGTTATTTTCTGCCATTTGATTCTAAAAATACGGTAAGTAGAGCCGTTATTATTAATATTAAAATGAAGAAAACCACCCATTGCCATGCAGGTGTTTTCTTCTTTTTGACGTTGATATAGTTGCTTCCCACAAAAGAGCCTACAAAACCTCCCATCATGATGCCAAGGTTTTTGATATATGGGCAATCAAGCCACATTCCGATGCAAATGCCCAGACAACATAATGAGATGCCAGCTAATAGGAATAGACATCCTTTGCCGGAGTCTTGCTTTGCTACCTTCATGTTTAGTATCTGAACTCTCCGAATTCGCTTTTGATAATCAACTCTTTCTTGTCACTTTCCTCGATGCGGCCTACAATCTGTGCGTCGATGTTGAAACTCTTCGAGATGGCAATCACCTCTTCTGCATGTTCGGGAGAGAGGTACACTTCCAGACGGTGTCCCATGTTGAATACCTTGTACATTTCGCTCCAGTCCGTATCGCTTTGTTCCTTGATGGTCTTGAACAACGGTGGAACGGGGAAGAGATTGTCTTTGATGACGCGGCAGTTGTTACCTACAAAGTGCAGCACCTTGGTCTGTGCGCCGCCTGAGCAGTGGACCATACCGTGAATCTCGGGACGGAGTGCGTCGAGCAGCTTCTTTACTACCGGTGCATACGTACGGGTAGGAGAGAGTACCAGCTTTCCTGCATCTATCGGACTGCCTTCGACGCTGTCCGTCAGCTTCAGCTTGCCGCTGTAAACCAATTCTTCGGGCACTGCCTTGTCGTAGCTTTCGGGATAGTTCTCTGCCAGATATTTGGCGAACACGTCGTGGCGTGCGCTGGTCAGACCATTGCTGCCCATACCGCCGTTGTATTCTTTCTCATATGTGGCCTGTCCGTAGGATGCCAGACCTACAATCACGTCTCCCGGGCGGATGTTGGCATTGTCAATGACATCGCTGCGCTTCATGCGGCAAGTCACCGTAGAGTCTACGATAATGGTGCGTACAAGGTCGCCCACATCGGCAGTCTCGCCTCCGGTGGCATAAACGCCTACGCCCATTTCACGGAGCTCGGCAAGCAGTTCGTCCGTACCGTTGATGATGGCGGAGATTACTTCACCGGGAATGAGCAGTTTGTTGCGCCCGATGGTGGAAGATACCAGAATGTTGTCCACGGCACCCACACAAAGCAGGTCGTCTATGTTCATGATAAGTGCATCCTGTGCGATGCCTTTCCATACACTGAGGTCACCGGTTTCCTTCCAGTACATGTAGGCAAGACTGGACTTGGTGCCTGCACCGTCGGCGTGCATGATGTTGCAATATTCCGGGTCGCCGCCCAAAATGTCGGGAATAATTTTGCAGAAAGCCTGCGGGAAGATACCTTTGTCGATATTCTTTATGGCGTTGTGCACATCTTCCTTGGATGCGCTGACGCCTCGCATCATGTATCGTTGATTGCTCATGAGATAATAAGTTAGTTCAATTGAATGCGCAAAAGTAGTGATTATTTCGGTTACAACCTTGGCTTTGTGCGAGAAAAGTAATCTGCTTAGAACATTCCGGTTCTCCGGTTGTTGAATCTCCATCCCAATCCCAGCATCAAGTGGTTCGGGTCGTGGAAATTCTGCAACTGATAGCCGGTATGGAGGTAGAGGTTCCTCGTTAGTGACGTTTTCAGTGCCAGTACTTGGTAGCATCCTTTGGTGTCACTGCCCTTGTGCAGGAAGTGGTAACCTACGCCAAGGTTGATGGAGAACACCGGCATCACGAACTCGATGCGTGCCGACAGTCCCGCATTGAATTGCTCCTTGAATGGTGGGCGGTAGAACTTGAGGTCACCCTTCTCGTTCGTTCCCGCCTGATGGTCGCGTAGGTTGGCGCTTTCGTCGTATTGAGCGTCTATCGATATGCCTGCCCGCAATACCCGGTGGAAATTATACATCGGGTTGAAGTTGATGCCCGCTACACCGAATGAACCCGGCACCAGCACACTGTTGTACTCTTCTACCCAACCGCGTATTTTCGTGGCTCCGTACACCACTAAGTCGTAACTGATATGCGGGACAAATGTCCTTCCCTGAGGAGGACGGGCTGCTTGTGCCGGCATCAGTGTCCGTGCATCGCCGAAGTTCCGTGTGATGCCTATCCGTGCTCCTATCGTGTTGACTCCTGAATTGGGATAGTGGGAGTTTCCGTTCGAGAAGTGGGTTCCTTCCACCCCTGCCGTGAAGTTCCAGCAGGGAGAAAGCTGCCAGTTCAGGAAGAAGCCCAGGTTGATGTAGGCATTTATCTTGGAACTTGTCACTGTATTGTACGGATTCGTCTCCTCGTCATACTTCTTCCAGCCGAACGATGCGCCGAAGTTCCACTCATAGTCCAGCGACAACCGGGACGATAGGCTTGCGATGCGCGAAGTCTGAAAGGCATAGATTGCCACCGGTGTTCCTATTTCCGTGTCATTGAATAGCGTATTGACCGCCAAACCGATGCCCTGTGTGGTGTGTGGATACATTACTCCTAGAGGCGATTCGGGGTTGAACTGCAAACCGTATTTCAGATGCCCCGACAAGAACTTGTTCATCCGTTGTTGGTTTGCATTGTCACCTTTGAAGAAGCTGTTGGTAGGAGTCAGGTAGGCGGGGCGCATGTCCAGCGAGATTTTGTGGATGGGACGGTGCAGGGGATGAGGCACGGTGTCTGTATGTGCGGGCATCGCATCGCCCTGCGCCCATAGCCCGTTGACAGATTGTCCTGCAAGGAGCAGGGCCGTCAGTAGTTTATGGATGGTTTTCATGAATGTATAGGCTTGTTTTCTTACTTGTATATTGTATTTTGTTCTTGGTGTCACTTATCATTCTCCTGATGATTTAGATAGAAACCAATTGTTCTTGTCGGAGTTTTGCTGCGCAAGGTACCTTGCACGGTATAGGGCTTTCCTGTTTTGGCATTGCGCAGATAGAGGGTGTAGCCGGCGGAATAAACCTGATATTCGGCTATGCGTCTGATTTCTGTGATACCCGGTTGCAGGGTCATGGTCTTCATGAAGGGCGGCTGCACACTCATTTCGACAAGTGCGTTTCCGTTTTGGAAGTACTCTATACGGTCGTTGCCGGGTTTCAGTCCCTGCGAGATGTCGGCAGATGGGAGCTCGATGGAGGGCAGACCGTCATCTGTTTGTGCAAAGTGTATGGAGGTGGCGCAGGAGAGGTATATGTGACGGCGCATCCATTCGTTCAGGTTGTAGGTGCGCACTTCCGGTTCGCCGGAGCTGTTGAGGCATAGCAGATAATTGTCTTCAAAAATTTCGGTACCCACGGATTCGGGGATGAGGTTGTATTCTATCCGGTCTATCACGTAACCGCTGCCCGGAGATTGGGTGAAGCGTATCTCTTGTTCCTTGCCGTAATGGTTCTTATTGCCTATCAACACGGAGAAAAGAAAAGGATTGCCGGTGGGGTTGTCGCCGATGTACACTTGCAGTTCCCTGTCGTTGGGGCGGACAAGGATTAACTCTTGGCCGAGGTCTTTTACTACGATTTTTCCTTTGTCTTCCAAATGGCACTTGGTGATACCCATGTCCGTGCCGTCCAGTGTATAGAATTGTCCGTAAAGCCCGTAAATCTCTTCGCCTTTATAGGCATTAATCAGCGACCACTCTGGAGTATTGAATCGGAGAGTCAGCGTGTCGCCGTCGCCGCTGAGCGTGGCTTCGGTGAGGGGGAGTTTGACTTCGTCCACAAAAACGTCACCGTTGCAGGCATACAAGCCGGACAGTATAAGGAGGGTGAAGATGTATTTCAACGCATGTTTCATTGTTTGTATCGGGTTAAAAGGAATGGATAACGGGAGCAAATGTATAAAATAAAAGGTACGTCCGGTTATACGGGCATACCTTTTTAGCTTTTATTAGATTATTTATGTTGATATACAGTTGCTTATGAATATGTGATGCGGGCTGTATTATTCAATTCATGCTTTTGCGTCCATTCTTAGAACTCTACTTTCGGTGCCTGTTCCGCACCTTCGGCAGCTTCAAAGTAAGCGCGTTTCTCAAAGCCGAACAGTCCGGCAAGGATATTCTTGGGGAAGCGGCGGATGCTGGTATTGAATTCCTTCGCCGTGTTGTTGAAGTTGGTACGTGCCACGTTGATGCGGTTTTCGGTACCTTCCAGTTGGGCTTGCAGTTCCAGGAAATTCTGGTTGGCCTTCAGCTCGGGATAGTTCTCCGTGATGGCAAGCAGTTTGCCGAGGGCAGAAGTCACGGCACCTTGCGCCTTTTGATACTCGGCCAGCTTTTCGGGCGTCAGGTCCTCGGCATTCACTGTGATTCGGGTGGCCTTGCTGCGGGCCTCTATCACACCTTCCAAGGTTTCCCGTTCGTGAGAAGCGTAGCCTTTTACTGTATTTACAAGGTTGGGAATCAGGTCGGCACGGCGTTGGTACTGAGTTTCCACGTTCGACCATTGTCCGTTGACATTTTCTTCCATTGCTACGAGTCCGTTGTAACCCGTTACTGCCCAAATGGCAAGGAGTGCTAAAACTGCAATAATGATAATGGTTGATTTCTTCATACTTTTCATTTTTAAGCCTCGCCCCCGCCCTCTCTTCCGTAGAGAGGGGAGGAGGAAAGTGCGGTTATTAATCATTTAATTATATTCTATGAAATTTTTTTTCATTCCTTTTCTCCTCTCTGCGGGAGAGAGGATGAGGTTTTAGAATCTGGAACCGGCTCCACCGCCGCCGCCCATACCACCTCCGAAGCTGCCACCGCTGAAGCCTCCGCCTCCGAAGAGATCTCCTCCACCAAAAATGACCGGACCGCTGCCTCCGCCTCCCCGGTAATTCTCATCGTATGACTGCTGGCGGCGCACTACTTTGTGTCCGCAATTGCGGCAGGTGTAGGTCACGTCTTCGGTTTTCACTCCATTGCGGCGTGAGATGAGTACGCTTCCGCTTCTCTGCAATTTATGTTGTCCGCAGTTGGGGCATTTGTTGGCTGCACGTTGGGCAAGGAAACCTGTTATCAGTGCTACTCCAAAGATACCTAAAATCCCCAACAGAATACCTCCCGTAGAGAGGTCTTCCTCCTCTTCCGTGTCATTTTCCATACTGCCGTCAAGACGTGCGCAGACAGCCTTTACGCCCGCTACCATTCCGGCATCCCAATTACTGTCTTTCAGATAGGGAATCATGTACCTGGTTTGTATGCGTTTGCAGATGGCATCGGGCAAGTCTCCTTCCAGACCGTATCCCGTGTAAAACTGGATGCAGCGTTGGTCGGTTACCAGCAGAATGACCAAACCGTTGTTTTTCTTTTTCTTGCCCACTCCCCATTCATTGAGCAGCCGGTGTGAAAAGTCGAAACAATCTTCTTGTCCGATGGACGGGACAACGGCGACTACCGTTTCGATGCCCGTCTGCTGTTCCAGTGCGTAGAGCATGCGGTCTATGTCGTCACATGCCTCTGCAGACAGGATACCGGCAGGGTTGCAGACATAACGTGTCTTGTCCTGAAGGTGTACTTTAGGGATGTTCTTAGTGGTGTAGACTTCTTGTGCCTGCAAGGATACGACCAGGCACAAGAAGAATGCTATGGAAATAAATCGTTTCATACTACTAATATTTGTTGTGGCCAAGATAGGCAAAATCACATCAATGAATGTGTTTCCCTACGAATTTCTTTACATGCTCGGTGTATTCCTGCGGATAATCCTTGTAAGACATGGCATGCGTGGCACCGGGTACAATCCATAATTCTTTGGGTTCAGGCTTGGCTTCGTAGAGGGGATAAACCATCCACGTCGGCACAAAGGTGTCGGCATCACCGTGGATGAAGAGCATGGGCAAAGTGCATTTCTTTACTTGCTCCAAGGCAGAAGCTTCACGGAAGTCCCATCCGTACTCCTGCCGAGAGAGCCAGCTTGCAGTATGCAGTAGGGGGAAAGGAGGCAGTCCGAACTGTTCTTTCAATTCTCCGCGAAACTCGTCCCATACGCTTGTATAGCCGCAGTCTTCCACAAAACACTTGATGAAAGGCTGTTGGTATTGGCCATGTTCTACTTCGCCGGATACCATCATGGTGGTGGCGGCTCCCATGGAGATGCCGTGTACTACCATCTTTGTACTGCGGGATGATATGCTGTCTGCATGGCTGCGCCCGAAAAGCTCATCGGCGGTTTCAGTCCATTGCAACACGTCAAGTCGGTCTTTCCAACCCATCTGTACATGGGTTCCTTCGCTCATTCCGTGTCCGTAAAGGTCGGGAAGCAGGATATTGAAACCCATCTCCTTGCTGTACAAATAGCCTATCATCAGCATGCGTACGGCATTGTCCGTATATCCATGTACGATGACTGCCGTTTTGTCGGTGGGGAGGGCGGCTGCAACATAGAGCGCATGTAGTGTCTCTCCACGGTCGTTCTCGATGTAGAAGTCCTTCAGTGCTCCTACGGTCATCAGGCTGTCCATCCACGGTTGCAGTTCGGGATAGTGTTCGTACATGAGTTCGTAGGATGAGGCGATGTCGCGGCTTCGTGTCGCCAGTTCTTCGGGCTTCAGGGCATATCCTAGCATATAGTACCCTCCGCACAACAGCAAGGTGCAGAGGGCAGCCAGACCGAGAATTGAATATTTGATGGTTTTCTTCATTATCTATTCCAAATTTCCCATGCAGCAAAGGCTTGCAGCAGCAACATCTCCAGTCCGTTTTTAGTGACGGCTCCTTGTGTCTGGCCTTTCTTCATGAAGAGTGTTTCGTTTGGATTATATAACAAATCGTAGAGCAAATGGTTTGGGGTCAGTTGTTCATAAGGGATGTTGGGGCAGAAATCTACTTTGGGATACATGCCTACAGGCGTACAGTTTACGATGACTGTATATTCCTGCATGATTTCCGGTGTCAGTTCGTCATAAGTGAGGTAAGAGGATTCCTTTTTCGTGCGCGATACGAATACGCTTTCGATGCCTAGGTTGGCCAGTCCGCGATAGACGGCTTTGGATGCACCGCCTGTACCCAGAATCAGCGCCTTCTTGTGATGGGGTTGCAGCAAAGGCTCAATAGACTGTGTAAATCCTATGATATCCGAGTTGTAGCCGACAAGCTTTACTTTTCCCCTCGGCAGGCGGATGATTTTGATGACGTTCACTGCACCGATCTTTGCGGTGTCTTTGTCCAGTTCGTCAAGAAAGGGAATGACCTGCTCCTTGTACGGGATGGTCACATTAAGTCCGCAGAGGTCGGGATTTTCCTCTATGACTTCCATAAAGTCATTGATACCGGGTATCTCAAAGTTTACATATTCAGCGTCGATATTCTCCGATTTGAACTTTTCATTGAAATATCCGATGGAAAACGAATGTCTCAGCGGATAGCCTATTAAACCGTATTTCTGCATAATAATTAATTGTTAGAGGTTAGAGCTCTGTGATAAACAACAATCCGAAGTTCGCTAATTTACATTAGTCATTATAGTCGTCAGGATTAAATTTTTTGCGATAGAGATTAGACATCTTCTGGTCTATTTCTCCAATCATTTTTAGGTATTCTTCAAAATCACGGATGTCATACATCATTTTTAGATGGCTACAAGTAAAAGAAAAATTATCAACTATGTCATCAAATACATCTGGGTAAACTCCTTTTGGTACAGCCATTTCTATTGATTTTTTTATTTGGGAAAATACCTTTTTCAGATAGCTACTGAATGGATTATAAAATTCATCAATGAAAACGAGTTCCGAAGAATTAATGTATTTCATGTTATAAGGGTCATAACAGCCAGCATCAGTAAACTTTAATTTTTTTATCGCTATAGTCTCATATTCTATCATGCTTTCTTTATTATTTTTATTGAATATGCCTATAAACTTAAAATGCACATTAGTAAACCCACAATAGTAACTTTTGTACTTCAAAAGGAGAACTATTCTATCGAATCTTTCTTGTATTTCATTGTCTATATCTTCTTCCTCTACTATGATGTATTTTTTATTGCTTGAATTTACAAGAATCAATACTATTCCGTGTTCACAATTACTATATTCTTTTTTATATTGCTCCTTTAAGCGTGATATTCTATATAAGAAATCATCACTTACCATATCTGCAAATTTTTTCATATTTGATTGATTTAATTAATATCTTATTTCTATAATTAAAGGTCAGTGATTGATAATGAATCATGTGTAGCTCATTAATCTCTAAATATTAGTTTTTATTTTTTGGCTGTGTATAGCGTGCATGTACCAAAGGTCAGCCGTTTGAAGCGTACTTCGCTGAAACCTGCTTTGCGAATAACTTCCTGCATCACTTCGCCTTGCGGGAAAGCACGGATGCTTTGGGGCAGGTAGGTGTAAGCACTATTGTCCTTTGACAGGCATTTGCCAAGTAGGGGGATGACTACTTTGGAGTAGATGGTGAAAAGTTGTTTCATAGGAAAACGGTCCGGTGTAGAGAGTTCCAGAATGACGAGATGTCCTCCGGTTTTCAGCACGCGGCACATTTCTGCCAACCCTTTGTCCAGCCCTTCGAAGTTGCGGATACCGAACGCTACGGTTACAGCATCGAACGTGTCATCGGCAAATGAGAGAGAGGTGCAATCTTCCCGGGCAAAGGTGATTCGGTCCGAGAGGTGCGCCTGTTTTACTTTATTACGTCCCACGTCCATCATTCCCTCTGAGATGTCGGTGCCTATCAGCTCGTCAGGTTGCAACTCGCGGCAGGCCAGAATGGCAAAGTCACCTGTACCGGTGGCTACGTCCATGATGCGCTTCGGCTGGAAAGGCTTTAACCAATTGATCGCTTTCCGGCGCCAACTGCGGTCGATGCCTAATGAAAGGGTATGGTTCAGCTTGTCATAAGCAGGGGCAATGTTGTCGAACATTTCCTCTATCTGTTCACTCTTCTTTCCATCCTCACCGTAGGGCTTGATATGTTCCTGGGGATAATCCATGTTGATAGAGTTTAGTGATAAGTGACAAGTGATTAATAAATCTATTAATCACTTGTCACTAGGATATTTATCACTTATTTAAGTATTCTGTTACATTCTTTTCAATGCGTTCGGCAATGTTGCTGGTATCTTCCTTTACGAACTTCTCGCCGGTGATATGCTCGTACAGTTCGATATAACGTTCGCTGATTGAAGTAACGATTTCGTCTGTCATTTCCGGTACCTGCTGTCCTTCCTTACCCTGGAAGCCGTTTTCCATCAGCCATTCGCGTACGAATTCCTTGGAAAGTTGCTTCTGCGGTTCGCCGTTGGCAAAACGTTCTTCGTAGCCTTCGGAGTAGAAGTAGCGGCTGGAGTCGGGCGTATGGATTTCGTCCATCAGGTAAATCTTGCCGTCGTGCTTGCCGAATTCGTATTTGGTGTCTACCAGAATCAATCCGCGTTCCGCTGCAATCTCGGTGCCGCGTTTGAAGAGGGCCATGGTATATTTTTCCAATACGTCATATTCTTCGGGAGTAGCCAGCCCTTGTGCCAGGATTTCTTCTTTGGAGATGTCGGCATCATGCTCACCGATTTCCGCTTTGGTAGTCGGGGTGATGATGGGCTCGGGGAATTTCTGGTTTTCCTTCATTCCTTCGGGAAGCTTCACACCACAGATTTCACGCACGCCGCTTTTGTAAGCACGCCATGCACTGCCACAGAGGTAACCGCGTACAATCATTTCTACGGGGAAACCTTCGCACATCACACCTACCGTCACCATCGGATCGGGAGTAGCCATTTTCCAGTTGGGACAGATGTCGGTAGTGGCATCCAGGAACTTGGCTGCAATCTGGTTCAGCATTTGTCCCTTGAAGGGAATGCCTTTGGGTAATACTACGTCGAAGGCTGAGATACGGTCGGTAGCTACCATGACCAGTTTTTCACCGTTGATGTTGTACACATCGCGAACTTTTCCGTGGTACACGCTTTTCTGTCCGGGAAAGTTAAATTCAGTTGCTGTTAATGCTTTCATCTTTGTAATATTTACGATTTGAGAATTTACTGTTTCTGTTCAATCCTTTTGTCGGCTTGTTCGGCCTTGCGTCTTTCGCGCTCCGCTTTCGTTTCTTTGTCGAACTTCTCGTAGGCCTCCACAATTTGAGTTACCAGCTTGTGGCGCACAATGTCCTTCTTGTTCAGTTCCACAAAGCTGATGCCTTTTACGCCTTTCAGAATCTTCAGTGCCTGTACCAGACCCGAAGTCTGGGAAGAAGGCAAGTCAATCTGCGTCATGTCTCCCGTTACAATCATTTTGGTGTTCATACCCATGCGGGTGAGGAACATCTTGATCTGCTGGGTAGTGGTGTTCTGCGCTTCGTCCAGAATGACGACGGCATCGTTCAGTGTACGTCCGCGCATAAAGGCGAGGGGGGCAATCTGGATGATGTTCAGTTCCATGTATTCTTTCAGCTTGGCGGCAGGTATCATGTCCTGCAGGGCATCGTAGAGGGGTTGCAGATACGGGTCTATCTTGTCCTTCATGTCACCGGGCAAGAAACCGAGTTTCTCTCCGGCTTCTACGGCAGGGCGGCTGAGGATGATTTTCTTGATTTCTTTATTTTTCAGTGCCCGCACGGCAAGTGCGATGGCAGTATAGGTCTTTCCGGAACCGGCAGGACCGATGGCAAACAGCATGTCGTTTTTGGCAAAGGCTTCCACCAGTTTCAGCTGGTTTTCGCTACGTGGTATAATAGGCTTTCCGGTTACGCTGAATACGATGACATTGCCCGATTTCTCGGCCTGCGGGGCATTGCCTTTGATGATGTCGATAATGGCCTCTTCTTTCAGAGAGTTGTATTCGGCACAATATTTTTCCAGTTTGGTGATGTTCTCCTCGAATGCACACATTTCCTCCTCATCACCCAATACTTTGATGACATTGCCGCGGGCAACGATACGGAGTTTGGGGTACAAAGCTTTTATCAGTTGCATGTTGGCGTTGTTTACGCCGTAGAATATTACCGGATCAATATCTTCAAGAACAATCAGTTTTTCTATCATTGATATGCTTTAAAGTTCAATTCGTTCTTTTAGTGAAACGTTTTGCAAATGTAGTGAAACGTTTGGATACTTAAATAGTTCCATTGGGTATTTTTTTTCCAAGGGCTTCGGGTAGATGGTGGGCAATGGTTTCACGACGATCTTGTTTCCGGTTTTCAGGCAGCTGATGCGTTGCCTGTGAAGGGTTTGTTTCTTCATGTCGAAGATGAAGTTGGGGTCGAAGTGCTGGCCATTGACGCGAGTCTCAAAGTGGAGGTGTTCGGTGGTGGCGCGTCCCGTACGTCCAAGCAGGGCGATGGGTTGTCCGGCTTTGACGGTATCTCCGCTGTGTACCAGGTTTTTGGAGTTGTGGCTGTAGATGGTTTCCAGCCCGAAGGAGTGGCGCACGACTATCACGTTGCCGTATGCGCTGTAGTGCTTGGACATGCGTACCACTCCGTTGAAAGCGCTCCGTATGGTGTCTTTGGCGTGGGTCTTGATGTCGATGCCGCTGTGCCTTCCCCTTCCCCGTCCGTAGGGGGAGATGACTTTTCCGCCGGGCAGGGGGAAGGAGTATTCGCTATCCAATATGGTTTCCAAGGGGAGTTCTATTTCGTTTCGTTGCGAGAACAGTCCGGGGGTGGTGACGCGGACGTGGTTGATTTCCATGGCGGAAAAGCTGTTTTTCTTTTCTTGTGCCGTGGCATCGAGAGGGAGCAGCAGCAGACAGCAGGCAAGAATATGGTTTCTCATGGGATGGTCTTATTCAAAATATTGTATGGTTCCACCGGTGGCGGAAGCGTATTTCTCTAATAGGTGCAGTATCATTTCGGCGGCTTCTGCCAGTCCTTCCTGACCGTTGTAACCGTTGACAATGGCAAGGATATGACGGGTTTCCAGTCCCATCTTGGTGCGTTCGTGGTCGCTGGTCGGGGTACCGATACCGCCTATACGGTCGCGGTAGACGGGTAGCCCTTCTATGTTCAGCATGCCGCGGCCTATACCCTCGAACGATTCCTCGGCACGTCCTATACCCAGCTCAAGGTCGGTTCCTTGTATCTTGTCGGCATCAAATCCGCCGATAGAGTGGCCCGTACGTAGAGAGGCGAGGTTGATGAGGTCTACCAGAGTGTCAATCTGATAAAGTTCCAGTCCGCGCAGCAACCGTCTGCGCAGGGCTTCGGCAGAGGGACGGTAGCGGCTGGGGTCCTTTCCGCAACGCTTGTAGGCCTCGCGTGTGGCGGCAATGACGGGTTGATACTTGATGCTGTCCGTTGTTTCACGTGCTCTTAGCTCATGGGTGAAAGTTGCGATTTCCTGCCACAACCCTTCACAATATGCGGTATTTGTCACTTCTGCAAATACGGCTGCACCGCGGAATTCGGGGCAATTTTGCTTGATATCTTTAGAAAGTGTGATATGATACATTAATACAATCCGTTTGAATAGGTCAACATGATTCCCGACAACATCCTTCCGGATCTGATACCCATCCGGCGTGCCGAGAAAAACTCTTCATATTGGGTAAAAGTACATATATTGGCTGTCTCTACTTGTGCGGCAGGTACTCCGAAGTCCAGCAATTGCAGTCGGTTGGCGGCCCATAGGTCGATATGGTATTTGTGGGTGTCGGGTTTCCATTCGGAGATGTAATCCATCTGAAAACCGTTCTTACGGAATGCTTCATAGACTTCGTCGCCTATCTCGAAGGCAGAAAGAGAGATGCCGGGGCCGATGCAGGCTATCACTTCTTTACCCTCTGTGCCATAGCAGGCACGCATCTTGTCGAGCGTGTGGCCGAGGATATAATTCACTGTGCCCCGCCATCCGGCATGAACAGCAGCTATCACGGCATTCTTCCGGTCGTAGAGCAGGATGGGAATGCAGTCTGCCGTAGAGATACAGATGCAGTAACCCGGTTCATGGGTTATCAGTGCATCAATGCCTTGCAACATGGAGTGGCGTTCTTCTGCTGTTGCTTGCAGATAGGTTTCATCAATGACAAGTGCCTCTGTCCCGTGGGTTTGAAACGGGATGACCAGTTCTTTGGGACGCCGGGGCAGCGAAGAACATACTATTTCCTGATTGCGGCGCACAGCTTCAGCATCATCTCCGGTATAAGGCGTACAGTTGAGGGAGGCATAGTTGCCCTCACTGCATCCTCCGCGGCGGGTGGTTACAAAACAAGAAATGCCGGGATATGAGGCAAGCAGCTCATATCCCAACATTCTCCTATCTTCAGTAAGAGGAATCATTTTTTGTCTTCCTCCCAATCTTCTTCGTATTCAAAGTCCTCGAGGTCTTCTATGTCCTCATCATCGTTGACGTATTCATAGCTGAGGTCTTCGTCCTCACCCTCTTCCTTCAATTCTTCTTGCAGGTGGCTGAGGTCTTTGGCGCGGTGGGCAATGCTGTCTACTTTGCCTTCTATCTTATTGCTTTCCTTGTTCAGCTCTTCCCAAAGGATGTCTTTCAGCACCGGGATGCCCATGCCGGAGACAGCAGAGATGAATATATGCGGAATTCCTTCGGGGAGTGTCGGTTCTATTTCATCCATCAGTTCCTGGTCGAGCATGTCGCATTTGGTGACGGCAAGCACCCTCTGTTTGTCCAGCATTTCGGGGTTGAAGGTGCGAAGCTCGTTCAAGAGTATGTCGTACTCCTTGCGGATGTCGTCGCTGTCGGCAGGTACCATGAACAGCAACAAGGAGTTGCGCTCGATGTGTCGCAAGAAGCGCAATCCCAATCCTTTGCCCGCACTGGCCCCTTCGATGATGCCGGGAATGTCCGCCATTACAAACGATTTGCTGTCGCGATAGGACACGATGCCCAGATTAGGCTCCAGTGTCGTAAACGGATAATTGGCGATTTTGGGCTTTGCCGCAGAAACGGATGCCAGTAAAGTGGATTTTCCTGCATTGGGGAAACCTACCAGACCGACGTCTGCCAGCAACTTCAGTTCCATGATTACCGTCAGCTCCTGCATCGGTTCGCCGGGTTGTGCAAAACGGGGAGCCTGGCGTGTGGCGGTTTTGAAGTGCCAGTTGCCCAGACCTCCGCGTCCGCCTTTCAGCAAGATGACTTCTTGTTCGTGCTCGGTGACGTCGCAGATATATTCACCCGTTTCGGCGTTGTACACCACCGTGCCGCAGGGCACTTCAATCACCTTGTCTGCTCCGTCCTTGCCGAAGCTTCGGTTTTTGGAGCCGGATTCTCCGTGACCTGCCAGGATGTGGCGGTCATACTTCAGATGGAGTAGCGTCCAGTAGTTGCGGTTACCGCGCAAGATGACATGGCCTCCTCGTCCTCCGTCACCTCCGTCGGGGCCTCCGTTGGGTATGTATTTCTCACGCCGCATATGCGTAGAACCTCGTCCGCCCTTTCCGGAGCGGCAATATATTTTTACGTAGTCAACAAAATTCGATTCAGCCATATTCAGTTTTATTGTTATTTTACTGCGTCAATAGCCTTGCAAACATCGGCAAAGATTTCTTCCAATACGCCGAGGCCCTGGATGTGTTGATATTTGCCTTCTTGCTTGTACCAGTCAATCAGCGGAGCTGTCTGCGAGTGATACACCACCAGACGCTTCTTGATTGTCTCTTCGTTGTCGTCTGCACGTCCTGATTCTTGTCCGCGTTTGATGAGGCGTTTCATCAGTTCTTCCTCGGGCACGTCGAGGTCGAGCATTACGCTGACTTCTTGTCCGCGTTCGGCGAGCATCTTCTTCAATGCTTCGGCCTGGGCGATTGTTCTGGGGAAGCCATCGAAAATCACACCTTTACTATCCTTGAAACTGTCGAATACGCTTGCCAGGATATCAATCATCAACTCATCGGGAATCAGTTGACCCTGGTCGATGTAGCCTTTGGCAGTCTTGCCCAGTTCTGTACCATTCTTCATTTCAGCACGGAGCACGTCTCCGGTGGAGATGTGGTTGATGCCATACTTTTCTACAATCTTTTCACTTTGCGTTCCCTTACCTGAACCGGGAGCACCGAAAATTACAATGTTCAACATTTGCTTAGTTATTATTTAATGATTTACTATATTATGTATGTATCAGTCTACTACTGTATAAATGTCTGGATAGTTACGTCCGAAGCCGTCATAATCCAACCCGTAACCCACGATGAAGTCGTTCGGAATATTCATGGCCACATATTCTATGTTCAAATCAACTTTCAGCTTATCCGGTTTCACCAGCAGGGAGGCAATATGAATCTCCTTGGGACTGCGGGTACCAAGGGTGTCCAGTAGGCGCTGCATAGTGAGACCCGTATCTACGATGTCTTCTACAATGACCACTGTGCGGTCTGTGAGGTCTTCATTGATGCCTATTACTTCCTTAATTACCCCGGTAGAGGATACTCCTTGATAGGATGCCAATTTGACAAACGAAATTTCGCAGGGTATTGTGATTCGTTTCAACAAATCGGCGGTAAACATGAATGAACCGTTCAGTACGCTGAGGAATAGAGGATTCTTTCCCGCCAGGTCGCGGTTGATTTCGTTCGCTACACGGGTTACTTCTTTCAGTATGTCCTGCTCTTTGATAGAGACTGTGAACATTTTGTCTTTTATTTGTATGGTATCCATAGATGGGATGTTTTTAGAAAGTTGGGGCAAAAATACGATTTTTATTCCACTCCATGCATCATCTTCTGCAATTTCTTTGAAAGCAGGAAGAGGATAAGCGATGCTGTGGCAGACATGACGACAAACACCATGAAGAAATCGTACATCGTCTCGATGTGATAGCCCAGCAGTGTCTTTACCTTTCCGGCTTCGGGATAGAGCCCGCTCAGCGTGCCTGCAAACTTATTGGCAGTGGCAGTGGAGAGATACCATATCCCCATCATCAGCGAGGCGAAGCGGATGGGGGTGAGTTTATTCACCATAGAGAGCCCGATGGGCGAGAGACAGATTTCGCCCATGGTGTGGATAAAGTAGAGCCCCGTCAGCCAGATGAGGCTCACTTTGATGCCCGGCTGCACATCTTTCACCCCAAAGCAGATGACGAGATAGCCCAGTGAAAGTAGTAGCAGACCGATGGCTTGCTTGGTAGGCGAGGCGGGCTCCATGCCCCGCTTGCCCAAAGCACCCCATACACCCGGCATGATGGCGGCAAGTATCACCACAAAGAAGGGATTGAAGGACTGAATCCAGGAGGCGGGCATTTCCCACCCCAGGATGACGCGGTCGGTCTGTTCGGAGGCGAAAAGCGTGAGCGAGGCACCTGCCTGTTCGTAGGCTGCCCAGAAGAAAATGACGAAGAAGGCGATGATGTAGATGACAAAGATGCGGTCGCGCTCCGTCTTGGTGAGCGAGCCTTCCAGCAGGATGCTGACGGGAAACACGATGCAGGCGGTGAAGATGCCGATGCTTATCCAGTCGCCCCCGAAGCACCAGTAGAAGAAACCGGCAAGCGCGATGGCGAGTAGGGAAAGCAGTAGGTAGTTGCGTGCAGTCCGGCCGTTGGCGTGGGCACTCTTCCGGGCGGTGTTGTCTGCCTGAGGCTGCTCCTTGCGGGCATCGGGGATGATGCCGAGAGGTTGGCCGTCGGGGCCGATGAGGTACTTGTTCTTTTGGGTTTCGAAGAGGGCAATCGTCAGCACGGTGACGATGGCGGCAATGAGGAATCCCCATCGGAAGTCATGAGGGTTGCCCGTCTCGCCAAAGTAGCCGCAGACCAGCGGGGCGAGGAAGGAACCCACGTTGACACCCATATAGAAGATGGTGTAGGCGGAATCCAGCCGTTTGTCACCCGGCTCGTAGAGCTGCCCCACCAGGGAGGAGACGGTGGGCTTGAAGCAGCCGTTGCCCAATATAAGGAAAGTCAGTCCGCCGTACATCAGCCAATGCGAAAGCTCACGTGCCTCCAGCATCGAGGCGCTGGCAAACATCAGGAACTGGCCGATTGCCATCATCATCGCTCCCCAGAAGACGGAACGGCGGATGCCCCAGTATTTGTCGGCAATGTAGCCGCCAATCAAAGATGTCAGATAGACCAGTCCGGTGTAGCTGCCGTAGATGGAGGCGGCGTGCTCCTTGTCGAAAAGAAGTGCCTGGGTGAGAAACAGGATGAAGATGGCACGCATGCCGTAGTAACTGAAACGCTCTGCCGTGCTGGTGGCGAAGATAAGGTAAAGACCTTTGGGATGTCGGGATGTACTCATAGTGTATGTTCTTATTGTTTTTCGTTTTTATGATATTGAAAGTGCAAAAATAGTCATTATTTTCTTAAATTGGCGGAGATAATTAATTTATCAAATCCGATAGGGAACACAAGTTTGTGCCACTATGTTGGCACAGCTTTGCCAATGCGATGGCACAACTTTGCCAATGCGATGGCACAACTTTGCCAATGCGATGGCACAACTTTGCCAATGCGATGGCACAAACATAGGATTAATGGCTTCCTGATAATGCGGAGAACCCTTCTCCGTGACAGCACAAATAACTTGATAAAAAACGCCTTCTCTTTGTATAGTTGAAATCAAAGCTCTATCTTTGCTCTATAATTTAAAACTCAGATAATTCTGTTATGAAGATATTTCCTACTGCAAGCATCAAGCAACTGGATGCAAATACCATAGAGAATGAACCGATTTCTTCCATCGACTTGATGGAACGTGCCTCACACGCATTGGCGGAAGCCATTGAGGAACGCTGGGAGCCGGACACGCCGTTTACGGTCTTTGCCGGACCGGGGAACAACGGTGGCGACGCGCTTGCCCTCTCGCGGCTGTTGGCAGCGAAGGGATACCGGCTCGAGGTGTATCTCTTCAATACGAAAGGGACACTTTCGCAGGACTGTGAAACGAACAAGGAACGGTTGTGCGGCATGACGGGTGTGGAGTTTCACGAAGTGACGACCCAGTTCGTGCCTCCCACATTGACAGCAGGGCACGTGGTGATAGACGGCCTTTTCGGAAGTGGTCTGGACAAGGCTCTGAGTGGCGGTTTTGCAGCCGTAGTGAAGTACATCAATGCCTCGCCCGCCACGGTAGTAGCCATTGATATCCCGTCGGGACTGATGGGCGAGGACAATACCTATAATATACAGACGAATATCGTCCACGCCCATCTGACGCTAAGCCTACAACTCCCGAAACTGGCATTTCTCTTTGCCGAGAATGAACCGTATGTGGGCGAATGGCAGTTGCTGGACATCGGGCTCAGCAAGGATGCCATACATGACATGGAAACGGACTTCTGTCTGCTAGAGCATGAAGACGTGTCTGCTTTGCTGAAGCCGCGCAGTCGGTTTGCCCATAAAGGGAACTTCGGACGCGCATTGCTGATAGCCGGTTCGCAGGGAATGGCGGGGGCCTCGGTGCTTGCCGCACGCGCCTGCCTGCGTTCGGGTGTGGGGGTGCTGACGGTGCATGTTCCGTTCTGCAACAACTTCATTGTGCAGACTTCCGTGCCCGAAGCCATGACGGAGCTGGACATCAGCGACACTTGCTTTGCCGCCGCCACCGATACGGATGATTATCAGGCCATAGGGATAGGCCCGGGACTGGGAAAGGCGGCAGAAACCGAAGCGGCTCTGTTGGAGCAGATAGATATATGCCAGACTCCGATGGTGGTAGATGCTGATGCCTTGAACTTGCTGGGCGAGAAGCGCAACTATATAGGGCGTCTGCCCAAAGGGAGCATTCTGACTCCGCACCCCAAGGAACTGGAGCGTCTTGTAGGCAAATGCCAGAATTCGTACGAACGCCTGGTGAAGGCTCGCGAGCTGGCGAAGAGTGCCGGAGTGCACATCATCTTGAAAGGTGCTTATTCTGCCATTGTCACTTCTGCCGGGAAATGCTTTTTCAACCCTACCGGCAATCCGGGTATGGCAACGGGAGGTAGCGGTGATGTGCTGACGGGAGTAGTGCTTGCACTGCTTGCCCAAGGCTATGAGCCGGAAAAGGCAGCCTGCCTGGCCACGTATGTGCACGGACTGGCAGGAGATATTGCCTGCAAGAAGCAGGGGGCAGTGGCGATGACGGCAGGGGATATGGTTGCCTGCCTGCCGCTGGCGTGGAAGATGTTGGAAGAATAAAGAGATAGGTGCAATAACACTTATCCGCTTATTTCCCTCTTGTCGTAATGTGGAAGCATCCTTGCTTCAACTCGTACTTGATGTAGCATTTGTCGGCTTTCCGCAGGTCACGAAGCACTTCCGAAAGAACCAGTTTTAAGGTATCTGCGCTGACATCCTGCAAAGGACGCCCATCCTCGTCTTCTATTTTCTGAAAGCGCTTCCAGCTGACATCGAATGTCGTTCCGTAGAAATGTGCCGAGTTTGGAGAAGCATTGCGGTTGCGGCTGCGCAGGCGTTTTACATCGTTCTGGGTGCGAAGTACGGAAGTCACAATTATCTTGTTTGGATTCAGCCCTTTGGAGGTCAGTGAATCAAGGAAGTTGTGTCCGATGGTGTCCAGCAGGCTGGCGGCGCCCGGAATGAGATAAGGGATGGAATGCGTCAGTGAATCCACGGCATAGAGCTCGTTCGTCGTGATAGGTTGCAGTTGCTCCTTCATCTTTTCTGCTTCCTCGCGAGAGGAAAGCACACGTATGCCGATGGCTTGGGCTGCATTGAGATGTTTCTCATTCAAGTCTCCGAACGAGCGTTTGTAACTGACAACGCCCCGAATGTTGCGTGGTTCGTTCAACTTGAGCGACATGTCCTTCTTCTTACAGCCGGCAAAGGTGAATGTTGCGGCAGCTGCGGCAATTATCAGTATAGGTAGGATTCTGGAAGAATATCTCATCTTATAAATGTACTACGTCTGTGAAAAAACTGCGTTAATCTGTGTAATCCGTGGTGAAAACCTTGCAAAGATAATTCAAACGTTTTTAAATTGGCACTATCTTTGCTGAAAAAGCGAATATAGGCTGCACTTCAGCATAACTTTTTCATGCGAGCATGAAAGTTCTGTATTCGGTTTGCACTATCTTTGCACACAAAAAAGACCGTGCAACGATATTTTATATACTTGGCTTATGATGGTACCGCTTATCACGGCTGGCAAATCCAGCCGAATGGTGCAAGTGTGCAGGAGTGTTTGATGAAGGCGCTGAGTACCTTGCTGCGTCGCGAGGTGGAAGTAGTGGGAGCGGGGCGTACCGACGCCGGGGTGCATGCCTCACTGATGGTAGCTCACTTTGACAGCGATTCTCCTCTGGACACTGTTTTTATGACGGATAAGCTGAATCGCCTGCTTCCTCCCGATATTTCTGTGTATCGCTTGCGGGCGGTGATACCGGAGGCACATGCACGCTTTGATGCAACTGCACGTATGTATAAGTATTATGTCACTACCGCCAAGTCTCCTTTCAATCGCCAATATCGTTGTCGTCTGTTCCAAACACCGGACTTTGAGCGGATGAATGAGGCGGCCCAAACCTTGTTTGACTATACGGACTTTACCAGCTTCAGCAAACTCCATACCGATGTCAAAACCAATAATTGCAAGATTATGTATGCTTCCTGGACTCGGGTAGACGATGTGACCTGGGTTTTTACCATCCAGGCCGACCGTTTCCTGCGCAACATGGTACGTGCTATTGTTGGCACTTTGCTCGAGGTGGGTCGTGGAAAACTTTCTGTCGAAGGGTTCCGACGCGTCATCGAGCAGAAGAACCGTTGCCGCGCAGGAACTTCCGTTTCTGGAAATGCATTGTTTTTGGTGGACGTAGCCTATCCGGAAGGGCTGTTCTTAAATGAAGAACGGGAAATGAAGGATTGAGGATTAAATATTGCATATATCTTCCCGTTCTTCATTTTCAACTATCAACTATCAACTATCAACTCTCAACTATCAACTCTCAACTATTAACTATCAATTTCCAATTAAAAATGTGGTTATTACTTGCTTTCCTCTCTGCCGCCTTACTGGGATTTTACGATGTCTTCAAGAAGAAGTCGCTGCGTGACAATGCCGTACTGCCGGTGCTTTTTCTGAACACGTTATTCTCAAGCCTTATATTTCTTCCTTTCATTTTGGTATCTGCCTTTGCGCCGTCGGTGTTGGGAGGCACGATGTTTGATGTCCCCGTGGTGGGGTGGGAGGTACATAAGTTTATTGTTGTCAAGTCGCTCATCGTGCTTTCTTCCTGGATATTAGGCTATTTCGGGATGAAGCATCTGCCGCTGACTATCGTGGGACCGATTAATGCGACGCGGCCCGTAATGGTGCTGTTAGGTGCCATGCTTGTGTTTGGCGAACGCTTGAACCTTTATCAATGGATTGGCGTGCTGCTTGCCATAGCGTCCTTCTTCATGTTGAGCCGTTCAGGCAAGAAAGAGGGAATAGATTTCAAGCATAACAAATGGATTCTTTTCATCGTGCTGGCGGCCGTTGCCGGAGCTGTCAGCGGGCTGTATGACAAATACCTGATGAAGCAGCTCAATCCGATGCTGGTGCAGTCGTGGTATAATGTCTACCAAGTCTTTATCATGTGCCCCATTATCCTGCTGTTGTGGTACCCCAAACGAAAAGAAAGCACTCCGTTTCGTTGGGACTGGACCATTATCTGCATCTCCATTTTCCTCTGTGCGGCAGACTTTGTCTATTTTTATGCCCTGAGCTATGAGGACTCCATGATTTCCATCGTTTCGATGGTGCGCCGTGGTAGCGTTGTGGTTTCCTTCCTTTTCGGTGCGCTTTTCTTCCGTGAAAAGAATTTAAAAAGCAAGGCTGTCGACCTCATTTTGGTGTTGATTGGAATGTTCTTCCTATATTTGGGGAGTAAATAGACAAGAAATATATGGCAGAAGACTTATATATAAATGCTGGTAGCAAGACAGAGAAATATCAGACCCTGCTTCCTCAATTGAAAAACTTGCTGGCAGGTGAAGATGACTTGATAGCTAATCTGGCAAATGTTTCGGCGGCGCTGAAAGAGACTTTCCGTTTCTTCTGGGTAGGATTCTATCTGGTGAAAGGGGAGGAACTGGTGTTGGGACCTTTTCAGGGACCGATAGCTTGTACACGCATCAGGAAAGGTCGCGGTGTTTGCGGAACGGCATGGGATAGAGCCGAGACATTGGTTGTGCCCGATGTGGATGCATTTCCCGGACATATAGCCTGCAGCTCGCTGTCGCGTTCGGAGATTGTGGTTCCGCTGAAGCGTGAGGACGGTGAAGTGTGGGGGGTATTGGATATTGACAGTGACGATTTGGGCAGTTTTGATAAAACAGATGCCCGTTTCCTTGAAGAAATGATTAAAATGTTATGATAAGAAAACTGAGTGCTTTTTTGTTTTTGGCTTTCATCGGATGGGGATGTTTGCAGGCCCAGGAAGCCAAGACGTGTTTTAAGAATATGCCGGATTCTATATGTCCGTTGCTTAGTGCCGTGAACCGTGCGGATTTTATAGACTTTCTGGAAAGTAAGATGAAAGCCGAGGTGACCAACAGCCTTGGTGGTAAATCGGAAATGACGAAGCTTTCTCCAGACTATATACATGTGAAGATGACGCCTCAGAGCTCATGGCAGATGAAGCTCTTGCCCGTTAACGACAGTACGAAGGTGATTTGTGTGGTTGCTACGGTTTGTGCTCCGGCCTGCGACAGCCATGTCAAGTTCTATAAGACAGACTGGAAGGAGCTGACAGCTTCGTCCTATTTGCCGGCATTGCCCGTTCTGGATGATTTTATCGCTGAGGCCTCGGATACAGTGGATGTCTATGAGTATCAGGACGCCCGTCGCCAGGCCGACATGTTGCTGATGAAAGCAGACCTTTCTGCGGAAGACGCCACGTTGACATTTACTTTTACCACGACCGATTATATGGGTAAAGAAGCGGCGGAGAAACTGAAACCGTTTGTCCGCCGTTTTATTGTTTATACTTGGAATCAAGGGAAGTTTGAGAAGTCCTCTACTTCACTTTGATTTTGTCGAATCCTTCTCCATAGACTCCGATGACTGCACTTTGTGATACAAAAGCATTGGGGTCTATGTCTTTTATGAGCCGGAAGATGATGGTGGACTCCCGTTTCTTGGCCAGCACGAATAGCATTTTTATCTCTTTTCCTGTATAGAAACCCGAAGCGTTGATGACCGTTGCACCTCTATGGGGATATACCTGGATGTGCTTGGCTATCTCTTCATATTTATCGCTGATGATGAAGAATTGTACGGACTGGCGGGCACTATTCACCACTTGGTCGAGCACGAAGCTGCATATGTATAGAGTAACGTAGCCGTACACCACCTTTTCCCAATCTTTCAGAACAAAGTAGCTGGACGAGATGATGATAAGGTCACATATCAGCATGACTCTGCCCAGCGTGATGTCGCGGTATTTGTTGATTACGGCGGCAATGATGTCCGTGCCGCCGGTACTGCCGTTGTTGGAAAAGGCGATGCCGATGCCGCTACCGCAGAAGGAGGCACCGATGACACAAGCCATGAAGGGCTGGTCGTGTAGGAGGACAACACCCTCGGTCAGTTTCTGGATAATGGAAAGGAAAAAGGTCAGGGTGAATACGGCAAAGATTGTCTTTACGCTGAACTTCCATCCCAACACACGTAGGGCAAGCAATAGAAGTATAAAGTTGATGGCGAAGTACGTATATTGGACGGGAAATCCAGTGGCAAAATATACGATGGATGCAATGCCCGGTACGCCACCGGTAGTAATATCGTTGGGAAGCAGGAAGACTGTCCAACCGATACCATATAAGACCATACCCAGAGCAATCATCAGATAATCCCGCAGTTCACGCATGGTGTTCTGTCGGGAGGGAACATGTACTATTGTTTTCATTATAATTTTATGTGGTTGTAAAAAATGCGGGGACAAAGATACTGCTTATTGGGGATATAATGTAGGAAAAAAATGCAGATTTTTGCAATCAACCTTCATATTTCCGCGTCTAATAAGTAAAAAGAGGAGATTATGAATATGAAAATGTGACGGAAGCAGGAAGCCATTTTACCGTTTCTTGTTCAAGAAGCGTTTAGCCAGATATTTCCGCACCGGTTCATCATAGAATTTCAGGCATAGAGAAGCCAATAATATGTTCCATGCGTAAACACACAAGGCAACCTGCCAGGTCTGTTCCAATGTGAAGAGCTGGTTCTTGATGAGCCATGCATAGAATAAGTACATGAATGGATAATGTATCACATAGATTGGATAGGATATATCTCCCAGGAATTTGCATATCCGGGTTGATTTCTTGTCTGTTGTGGTACCGGAAGCTCCTAACCAGACGAGAACCGGAAAAGCGATGATTACACAGAACGCTTCATAAATGCCATTTGTACAGACCGGTGTTGCACCTTCCAGGTAGGGCACTGAAAACAAGGCGACCAATGCGATGGCACATATCCAGAAAGCACCTTTCACCTTGATAGGCTTGAAGTTGCGTGACAAAAGCATGCCCATGGAGAAAGGAAAAAGCATCCTCAGTAATCCGCCGCCAAAGTTTATTCCGTCCAGTGTCCAGCCCACTCCCATATTTCCGTATCCGGAGACATCGAAAATGGCGAATGATGCCAATGCCACTCCCAGCAATATTGTCAGTACGGTTAGGGCTTTGTTTGATAAGCGGTGGATAAATAAAGCATAAAGGATGTTGCCTATATATTCAAAGAACAAGGACCAGCATGGACCATTCAAAGGAAACATTTCGCCATTGCCACGGACTTCATAACCTGCACCCGGCATTGTGGGAATAAAAAATATTGTGCAAAGAAGGGACAGCATAATCATGGAGAGGGCAATATGTGTTCCGTCCCATTGTACACATCCTTGAAGACAGAAGGTAATGGTGCCTAGGACGGCCCCCATAATGGCCATCGGATGGAGACGTATCAGGCGCCGTTTAAAGAAGTTTCTCATTGTGAGGCTCCTGCCCCAACGGTCATCATAGGCATACCCGATAACGAATCCCGATAGTATAAAGAAGAAATCTACAGCTAAATAACCGTGGTTGAAGGTGTCGATAATGCCACCACCGGCAAAAGCATAGCCTTCGAATATATGATACCATATAACCATTAAGGCTGCTACGCCACGGAGCCCGTCGAGAAGGTCATAGTGTGCTTTGGTGTCTGAGAAGGCAGAAGATGAAATGTGCGACATCTGTTTTTTCTGTTGTTTGGTTAATGTTTTCGGATGCCAAAGATACGCCATGCGAAACGAAGTTCTTTTGCTTAAAAGCAAAAAAAGAACGACGAGTTTCTATTTTTTTGCGCGTATCCGGCTGAGGGTGTAAATGGAAATACCCAGAAAGGCTGCCACATATTTTAGCTTCACCCGGTTTATCAGTCCGGGGTAACGGTGGTTAAATTGTTCGTACCGCTCTTTGGGAGGCAGTTGGAGTCTTTCCGCAAACATGTGACTGAGCTCTTTGTTTACGTTCTGATGCAATATTCTGCCCCAGTTGGCTATATCGATATATGTTGCGTAGAGAGCGTTTAACTTGTTTATGTGGATAGTATAGATTTTGCAGTCCGAAAGAGTCTCAATACTTTCTATTGACGGCTGTTGATAATATAGTGAATCCATTCCGAAGGTTACATCACCTTCCTGGCTGAACCAAGTGGTGGTATCTTGTCCGTCGTGATGAAATACGGAACGGGTGACTCCTTCCTCAATGAAATATACCAGTCGGTCTGTCACTCCCGCTCGTACTATATAAGTACCTTTAGGGTAGTACCTTACTTGCATATTTGTCAGAAGCGCCTGCAGTGCCTCATCAGAAACCGGGTAAATCTGCCTGATTTTATGAATGATATTGTTCATGGAAAGGGAACTTTTTATTCGTTTGCAAACTTACATAATTTGATTAGAGCCTGTTTAAATTTTCTTCAAAAAGTTTTTTCAGCTTCTTCCCAAGCTTCTTTCCGGTCTGTTTTTCTGTTTCTATTCGTCACATAGCCCGCTATGCTCTTCATTAAAACAGAAAAACATCCTCAAAAAGAACTCTTAAAAGAATGCTGAATAAAATTTAAACAGGCTCTTACACTATTTATAAATTCCTCCTTATCATATCCCCATAATTCCACTTCGTTTTTTACTGATTTATAAACAATGTTAATGAATTGGTATATTGATTCAAACTTATATTCTTCCATGCTATATTTTATTTAAGTCGTTGCGCATTTGCTGAATTAAATGTTCTTTAATATTGAGTGCAGAATGTGATATTTCAGTAAGAATTTCCACATGCTTTTGTAGAACTATTTGATTGTTTTTCATTATATTATTGGGTAGCATGTTTATAATTTGGGCGGAAGTATCAAACATATAATCGTAAGTCCTTTCCATTAAGTTTAACAATTCAATAACCTCTTGACTTGCGATTAACCTTATAGTATTGGTTTCCTGTTTTACCTTCATTAGCTCTGTATTATTCTCATTCATTAGATTTTGTATTTTTTCCATATATACTGTACATACTTTATTTTGTTCAGTCTTATCATCTATTGTAGCAAGAAACCCAGCATAAAACTCTGTTATTATTGGAGTCATTTTGTTGATACATGAAAGGTTTTGTTTTCCTGTAAAGGAATCAATTAATTGAAAGAACTTTAAGTATTGTTCTTTCTTGCTTTCGTATTGGTATTTTCTTTTTGCTATATCTAATTCGTGTCTCTTTTTTATATCTTCTATTTGTTGTGTTAATGTAAGGTTCTCATTCCTTAAAGCTTTGTTTTTGGCTTTTTGACTTATATATGTTTTTAAATATAAGAAAAGAAGTCCAATGATAATTATTGCCATTAGACTGAAATAAGATATTTGATTAGATGTGTCCATATATTAGTTCTTAAATTTTCCATAAAGGTATAAAAATAATCCCACTCATAATTATTATGAGTGGGATTATTTAATTTAAAGAAGATTCTTCATAGCTTCATCCACTTGCTCATTATCGAAACTATCCAAGTATATTTGAGTGGTGGCTAAGTCTGAATGTCCCAATGCTTCACTTATCAATGCAATGTTTACCCCCGATTTCTTTAGGACGCTTGCGAATGAGTGCCGGGCGACATAGGTTGTCAAGTTGGCTTCAACTCCAAGTTGTGCGGCAAGTAGTTTTAGATTCTTATTGACCTTTCCTAATATCTTATGTATTCTATTCTGTTTTTGTAGGGCGGTCTTATGTATCTTACTGTCTAAAATCGGAAACAGATAGCCTTTACTCTCTTTTGAATATTTCTCGATTATCAGCATAGCTTCCTGCGGTATTCCTATCTTGATTAGCTTTTTTGTCTTTTGACGAATATAGTGTAATCTGCCATTTTGAATATTCTCGTGTGTTAGATTGGCTATGTCTGTGAAATTGATTCCACCGCATAGATAGCTGAATACGAATATGTCTTTGCTCAACTCCATATACTGTTGCTTTCCAATAGACTGCACTTCTGTTGTGAATTTCAGTACGTCTGCTTTGGCAATGGCTCTCTTTTGAGTAGTGGTGTCGAACTTGTTGATTTTATATTCGTCAAACGGATAATCGGACTTCCGGGCGCACTTAGCTTTGATGGCTTTATTATATGTACTCCGGAGCGTGCGAAACATTAGGCTTATAGTAGTTTCTTTATTGTCTTTGGAGCGTAGCCATTTCTCATATTTGGTAAGCCAAGAAGTATCTATATCGCTGAAAGGTATATCTAACCTACCTTTTGTGAACATTTTAAGCGAATTGAAAGAACTTTTATAGATGAGGCGGTTGCCGCATTTGTCTTCACGTGTGTATTGCTCTATCAGTTCGTGATAGAACTCACTAACAGTTTTCAGTTCAAACTTGGTATTCTCATTATTGAGTAGGGTAGTAGTGGTATATTCTTTCTGTTCGACATTCAACTCTAACATTCGCTGTTGAAGTTCTCGTTGTTTATCCAAGATAATCTTTTGAATATACTCTTTGTTAGGGCAGTTAGGCTTAGGCTTTTCTTTAATGAAGTCCCAAAGGGTAGCTTTGATGGATAGACCTAAACTCTGATACTTTTTCTTGCCGTCTTTACAGATGCGTAGCATTAAAGGGTGTTCACCGTTTGATAGTGTCTTTGACTTGTAACATACCACTGAAATTGTAGCGTTCATACTGATTTTTGGTTTAACTCTCGGTTTAACTCACTCGGTTAAACCACGCTAAATTCAGCACCCTTTAAAAACAAAAATCAGATAGAAATCTTGCGATAACTATCTGATTTTCAGAAGAGCGGAAGACGGGGCTCAAACCCGCGACCCTCAGCTTGGAAGGCTAATGCTCTATCAACTGAGCTACTTCCGCAATTTTTGTGGGCAAAGATGGATTCGAACCACCGAAGGCGTAAGCCAGCAGATTTACAGTCTGCCCCATTTGGCCACTCTGGTATTTGCCCCTTTGCACTTAAGATTCTATTTCAATTCTCTCATTGAGTAGGTTTGTTTCTCAATTGCGGTGCAAAGATACGACTATTTTTGTAAACTCCAAGCAAAATCTATCATTTTTATTGCAGAAATTGCACATTCGTCTCCTTTATTGCCCAGCTTACCACCGGCGCGATCCTCTGCTTGCTCCATTGTATTGGTGGTAATTAATCCGTAAATTACTGGTACATCGCCACTTGCGTTTAATTGGGTGATTCCTTGGGTAGCACCCATGCAAACATAATCAAAATGTGGAGTATCTCCTCTGATTACACAACCAATTGCAATAACTGCATCGACTTCACTGTATTCGATAAGTTGGTTGGCACCGAAAGTCAGTTCAAAACTGCCAGGTACTGTTTTTACCAGGATATTTTCATCTTTGGCTCCATGTCTTTTTAAGGTGTCTATAGCACCTTTTAGGAGAGCACCGGTAATATTATAATTCCACTCGGATACAACGATGCCGAATTTCATTTTTTCCGCGCTGGGTACAGAACTGAAATCGTAGTCTGAAAGATTGTGATAAGCTGTTGCCATAAATAAGGAATTAAGAATTAAAAATTAATAATTGAAAATAGAAGAGAGAGGGGAGAAGAAAGAGGCACGGACTACACGGATTCACGGCTATTTTCCGTGTTTTCCGTGTAATCCGTGCCTAAGATGTCTTTATAATAAGGTATATTACTTCTTCAGCAGTTTGGCTTGTTCGATATACTTGTCGATATCCATTGCCTGGTATGAACGGAAGTATTTATCCTTGATAGTGGTATACGCCTGGATTGCATCGTCATACTTACCTTGCTTTACCAAGATTTCTCCGGCTTGCAGTAGGTAGATGGGGCTGAGTGAGTTGTTGTCAGCTTCGTTGGCGGCTTTCAGCAGCATAGAAGCGGCTTTGTCCAGTTGACCGAGCTGCGCATAGCAGTTACCCATGGCACCTTTCATGGCAGGAGCAACCATTTGGTCATCTCCGTCAAAGCTGTCCAATGCTTTCACTGCCTCGTCATATTTGCCGAGGTGTGCATAGCAGAGACCCATATAGGCTTTTGCAAGATTGGCTGCTTTTGTGCCGCTGTATTCGTCTGCAACTTTTGTAAATCCAGCAAAACCGATGCTGTCGCCGTTCAGTGCTTGTGCATAAGCGTCTGCCTCAAAGTATTCTTGTCCTTTAAATAGGGCTGCTTGTGCTTTTTCTTCACGGGGGTCTGCATAAAGGTTCTTGTACATCACTACGCCGGCAATGATGATGATTACTGCTGCTACAGCGCCGATGATTGCTTTTTTGTTTTTAATGAAAAAGGCCTCCGATTGTGTCAGTGCATCCTCCACGTTTAAGGCTTCATTCGTCTTTTTTTGTTCTGCCATTTTTATATAATCTTTTTGTTATTATTCTTATTTATCTATTTCGACCCGCAAAAGTAAGTTTTTTATAGCTATCAACGAAATTTAGCGGCATCTTTTTTTGTTTTGTATCAGAAAACACTGGAATTATTTCTACTTTTCAATGAGCCGGGCTTCACCTCTGTATTAAAAATAAGCAGGCTTATTTTGTACTGCTTTCGGTTTTGTATTATCTTTGTAACCGAACTCATCGTTGTTATAATGATATTGAAGCGTATATCTATACTCAATTATAAGAACTTGGAGCAGGCAGAGCTTTCATTCTCGCCCAAGTTGAACTGTTTTTTCGGACAGAACGGTATGGGGAAAACGAATCTGCTGGATGCGGTATATTTTTTGTCTTTCTGTAAAAGTGCCGGTAATCCCATTGATTCCCAGAATATCCGCCATGATGCCGACTTCTTTGTTATTCAAGGATTTTATGAGGTTGCCGGCGGAACCCCTGAGGAAATATACTGTGGCATGAAAAGACGACAGAAGAAGCAGTTTAAGCGCAACAAGAAAGAGTATACGCGTTTGTCTGACCATATAGGTTTTCTGCCTTTGGTCATGGTCTCTCCTGCCGATTCGGGGTTGATAGCAGGAGGTAGTGATGAGCGCCGACGTTTTATGGATGTAGTCATCTCACAGTACGACAAAGAGTATCTGGAAGCTTTGATACGATACAATAAAGCCCTGGTGCAGCGGAATACCTTGCTGAAGAGTGAACAGCCGGTGGAAGAAGAACTCTTTTTGGTTTGGGAGGAGATGATGGCGCAAGCCGGCGAAGTGGTGTTCCGCAAACGTGAGGCCTTTATCCGTGAGTTTATTCCTATTTTCCAGTCTTTTTATTCATTCATTTCGCAGGATAGAGAGAAGGTGGGATTGAGTTATGATTCCCATGCCCGCGATGTCTCTTTGCTGGAAGTGCTGAAGGAAAGCCGTGTACGCGACCGGATTATGGGTTATTCGTTGCGTGGTGTGCACAAGGACGAACTGAATATGCTTCTGGGGGATTTCCCTATCAAGCGTGAAGGGTCGCAGGGACAGAACAAGACTTATCTTGTGGCGTTGAAGCTGGCACAGTTTGATTTCCTGAAACGTACCGGGACTACTGTTCCCTTGTTGTTGCTGGACGATATTTTTGACAAGCTGGATGCCTCGCGTGTGGAGCAAATCATCAAGTTGGTGGCAAGCGACAGTTTTGGACAGATTTTTATAACAGATACCAACCGTGAACATCTGGACTGTATTCTGCATAAAGTGGGCAGTGATTATAAGATGTTCCGTGTGGAGCAGGGAACGGTTGCCGAGATGAAGGAGGAAGAGGCATGAAGCGCAATAATGCCGAACAGATAGGTGAACTTATCCGTCATTACCTCAGGCAGGAAAGTCTGGAGTCTCCGCTGAATGAACGGCGGCTTATCAGTGCGTGGCCCGAAGTGCTGGGGCCTACCATTGCTTCCTACACCCGCGAACTTTATATAAAGAACCAGGTGCTTTATGTGCACCTCGCTTCTGCTGCCCTGCGCCAAGAACTGATGATGGGGCGTGAGTTGTTGGTGCGCAACTTGAACCGTCATGTGGGGGCGCAGGTCATAACAAATATCATATTCAGATAAATTATCACCGGTCTGTCAGCATCCTCAGCTCATCTATTCTTTCAATCTTCAGTTCTTTCAATTCCCGGACTGCCCGGTCATAATACACCGGAGTTTCCAAATCCTTGTTGTCATGCGCATCCAGTCCGATGATGGCTGTACAGCCTTCATTGGCAGCGATTCGCCAGAACTCCGGGCATGGGTATGTGGATAAACCGTGCGCTTCATTGTAGGCTACATAGCCTATATTGTATTCCAGCGGGACATTTAGGCGTGCAGCAGTACGGCAGATGTGCCGGCTGATGGTAGAGCAATGGTGGTCGAACTTCGGATAGGAGCGCATGAACAAGTCCGGATGGGCAAGACAAGAGAATAATCCGCTTTCCATACCTTCGATGGCGCTTTCTTCGTAAAGGTCGAGCATATCGCGGCTGTCCGTATGATGGCCGAAATAGGGAAATTTTTCATCGGTGTGGTAGTGATGGTTTCCGAAGATGATATAGTCCAGCCGGTACTTCTTGATTTGTTCTTTCAGCCAATGGATATGTTGGGGGAAGTATTCACATTCAAGTCCTATCCTGATGTCTATCCGGTCGTGGTATTTTCCACGGAGCATCTTGAGGCTCTCCACGTAGCCGGGAAGCTCTTCGGGGAGCATCCGCATGTCGGCTACGTAGTCGGTACGGTATTTCCAAGGAGTATGGTCTGAGAAACCGAGTATCCGGTAACCGCCTTTGATGGCACTGAGCACATAGTCTTCGTCATCTCCGGTGGCATGCATGCAGCGTGTGGTGTGTGTATGATAATTGGTTTTCATTGCGTTATTATTTCATCCATGCGTATGTCAAATGGTTCTGCAGGAACTTCTTCTACGAGTTGAAACGGGAAACAGATGCCGGCTTTGTAGGCTGATGGGATGTGGGGCAGAAGCCGGTCGTAGTAACCTTTACCGCGCCCAAGACGGTTGCCGTTACGGTCGAATGCCACGCCGGGAACCACAATGAAGTCAATGTCTGCATAGTCGGTAAATAACTTGCCGGTCGGTTCTTTGATGCCGTATGCACCGGGTTTCAAGTCCTCAGGTCTGGTGTACAGTCGCAGTTCCAGGTCGTCACCTGCAACTACCGGAAGCAGTATCCGCTTTTTGCGGTTCCACTTCCGGATAAATTCGTGTGTATCCACTTCGTCTTTGAGAGAGTGGTAAAGCAGTACGGTTTTTGCCGCCCTGAAAGTAGGGTGTGCCTCGAGGGCGGCAAGTATTTCAGCAGACTGACGCATAGCGGAAGAGCTGTGTCGGGTCTTCAACAAAGCTATCTGCCTGCGCAGTTCTTCTTTCTTTTCCATCATCTTTTTTATCCTCTATGATTGGTGTTGCTTCCGGGGCTTTTGGGAATGCCTCTCCACGTTCCAGAATATCTAGTGCCTTCTTGACGGTAGCATCGCTCTGGTTGATGTAGCGGATGTATTGCTCCCTCCCCAGTATGTTGTAGATAATGTTGCCGTAAATGCTCCTTTCCAGTAGCTTGTAGGACTTGTGGATAAGCAGGTTGCGCCGCTTTACTCCCTTGGAGTCTGCAAAACGTACAAACTGTTCCACAACACCTTGGTGGCGAAGGTACTTCAACAAATCCACTTCATTGTTGTATTCACTCAATTTCGTGCGGTTACGATCGGTATACTGGAAGCTGAATTGCAGAATCAGTCCCTTGTTGCTTACTTCTATCAGGTAAGAAGATACTCCGGTAGTGTCTTGCGGAACGAATACGTCTGGCATAATGCCTCCTCCTCCATATACGGGTCTACCTAAGCCGGTAGAGTAACGCAGTTTTTCGTCCAGTTTGATACTGTCTTTGGAGAAGAATTCGCCGTGTTCGTAACGGGTAATCCAGTCCATTTCGTATTTGCTGTCCTTGCCGTTTTCGTAAGGACGCTGGATGCAACGGCCCGATGGAGTGTAATAGCGGGCAATGGTCAGGCGGATGGCGGAACCGTCACTGAAGTCGATGGGCTGCTGTACGAGTCCTTTGCCGAAGGAACGGCGTCCTACAATGGTTCCGCGGTCATTGTCCTGAATGGCGCCTGCAAAGATTTCGCTGGCCGAAGCAGAACTTTCGTTTACCAATACTACCAGCGGCAGTTTTTGGCAACTGCCGGTGCCGTTGGCATATTCCTCCATGCGGGGGTATTTGCGGCCATGGGTATATACTATCAATTTTCCTTCCGGCAAGAATTCGTTCACCATGCGCGTGGCTGCTTCCATGTAGCCTCCGGTATTGTCGCGCAGGTCGATAATCAGTCCTTTGCACTTCTCATGACTCAGTTGTGCTATTGCATTCAACAGTTCTACATGCGTGGTACGTCCGAATTTGCTGATTTGTATATATCCGTAGTCATCGTCGACCATATAGGCTGCATCAATGGTGTTTTGCGGGATGTCGCCGCGTGTAATGGTGAATTCGAGCAATTCCTTTTCCGTGGCACGCTTGACACCCAACTTCACCTGACTGCCTTTCGGACCTTTCAGATTGCGCATGGCCTTTTCATTTGTCAGGCCTTTGCCTGCAAATAGGCTGTCGTTGACCATCACAATGCGGTCGCCTGCCATCAGACCCACTTTCTCGGACGGTCCGCCGGGAATCACGCTGTTCACGTGTATCGTGTCTTCTTGAATGGTGAACTGGATACCTATACCGCTGAAACTGCCTTCAAGTTCGGAATTGACCTCTTCCAGTTTCTGTGCGGGGATGTAGGTGGAGTGGGGGTCAAGTTCCGCCAATATCTGCGGCATGGCCTTTTCTACCAGATCGGTCATGTTGACGGTATCCACATACTGGTCGTCAATAACACGCAGCAAAGCATTCAGCTTGTTGGACGAGCTATTGATGATTCCCAGTTTGTTACCGGCAAAATGCCTGGCGTAAAACGTTCCGATAAGAATTCCCGCTACTACACTGATTGCGATGATAAGCGGCATAAAGCGGGATGTGTTTTTTGTACTCATGATGTTTATTTACTATTAGACTATTTACAATTTACTGTTCGGATGCACAAGCAGCCTCCGATTTTAACTTTCCATTATCCATTGAAATAAACACCACCTCGATGCCTGCTCGTTTCAAAAGTTCGACACCATCCTCCAGGCGGTATTTTTCGGAGTAGACCACTCGCTTGATGCCTGCTTGGATAATCAGTTTGGCGCATTCTATGCAGGGGGAGGCAGTGACGTACATGGTAGCACCGTTACTACTGTTGTTCGAACGGGCTATTTTGGTTATGGCGTTTGCTTCGGCATGGAGCACGTATGGTTTGGTTACGTTGTTCTCCTCTTCACACACATTCTCAAAGCCGGAAGGGGTACCGTTGTAGCCGTCAGAGATAATCATCTTGTCTTTTACAATCAGTGCACCGACCTGGCGGCGTTTGCAATACGAATTTTCAGCCCAAATGCTTGCCATACGTATATAACGCTTGTCCAATGCTTCTTGTTTGTCTTTTGTAGAATCGTCCATTATATTTATGTTTTATTGTTGCGGGGTGAATCCCATGATTCTGGTTGTCGGTCCGTCTTTAAAATAGAGGGTCAGTGAATTGGCATCCCCTTCATACTTGTACACGTTTTGCAGTCCGGAGATGAATGCCTTGGCCAGTGCATCGCTCTCTGCAGAGCCGCTGATTTTTAGGTTGAAGTTCAATGATTGCGATTTTCCATCGACACTCCAGGTTCCGTTGACGCTTGAGTTGATGCCTTGTCCGTTGACGCTGGTGCCCATCAATTCTCCATCCAGTTCGGTACCTTCAAAGTTTAGAGTGAAGTTGCCTTCTGTCTTAAGTGCTTCTCTGCTTTTTCTCTCGGCCTTTTCATCCTGCCATAAACCTGAATAGAACTGTCTGTTACTGTCCTTATTGGTGAGCCGGCTGAGCTTCCACGTCTTCCCTGTGAATATCCCGATAACATCGTCCTCGTTGTCGCAACTGCTTAGCAGGGGAAGCAACGAAAGCACGAGCAGCATACAACTGATGTTCCTTATAAGTTTTTTCATTTCTTTATTCCATTTCTGATTAATAATGCGTCGATTGTAGGCTCTTGTCCACGGAAGCGTTTATAGAGAGCCATCGGATGCTCCGTTCCGCCTTTGGAAAGGATGTTCTCGCGGAAGGAGGCGGCGGTCTCCGGGTTGAAGATGCCCGTCTGCTTGAATAGCGAGAAAGCATCTGCATCCAGCACCTCTGCCCACTTGTAACTATAATATCCGGCAGAATATCCTCCGGCAAAGATATGGGAGAATTGTGTGCTCATGCAGGCTTCTGCCACAGAAGGCAGAATCTGTGCTTTTTCCCAAGCCTTCTTTTCATAGGCTTTCACGTCACCTTCAAACGGGGTATTGCGTGTGTACCAGGCCATATCGAGCAAGCCGAAACTTACCTGGCGGAGGCAGGCGTATGCCGCGTTGAAGTTGGATGAATCCACGATGCGCTGTACCAGTTCGTCCGGTATCAGCTCTCCGGTCTGATAATGGCGGGCAAACGTATGGAGGAATTCCTTTTCGATGGCGAAGTTCTCCATGAATTGGGAGGGGAGTTCTACAAAGTCCCAATATACGTTGGTTCCGCTCAGGCTTCCGTAGGTGGAATTGGCAAACATACCATGCAGGCTGTGTCCAAATTCGTGCAGGAAGGTTTCTACTTCGTCGAAGGTCAGCAAAGCAGGCTTGCCCTGTGTCGGTTTGGTGAAGTTCATCACGATGGATATGTGGGGACGGCTGTTCTCGCCGGTTTTTTCGTCAATCCACTGTTCCTTGTAGCTGGTCATCCAGGCTCCCGAGCGCTTGCCTGCCCGGGGGTGGAAGTCGGCATAGAACACGGCTAGGAATTTCCCGTCTTTGTCGAATACCTCGTAAGCATCCACATCCTTATGATAGACGGGAATATCCGGATTCTTCTTAAAGGTAATGCCGTACAGCTTGGTGGCAAGACCGAACACACCGTTCTTCACGTTGCCCAGCTCAAAGTAAGGGCGGAGCAGCTCATCGTCAATATTGAACTTCCGGTCCTTCAGTTTATGAGAATAGTACGCCCAGTCCCACGGCATCAGGGCGAAGTCTTCTCCTTCCGTCCGGCGTGCCAGGGCTTGCACTTCGGCATATTCTTGTTTGGCGGTAGGCGTGTAAGCCTCCAGCAGTTGGTCCAGCAGCTTATACACGGACTCACTGTTCTGTGCCATGCGCTCCTGTAGGTTGTATTCGGCAAAGTTGTCATACCCTAAGAGTTGGGCAATCTCCATACGGACATTGGCCAGTTTTTTTACGATTTCCAGGTTGTTGCTGGCATTGTTGTGCGTACATTTCGTATTATAGGCCATATACAGCTCATGACGCAGGTCACGGTTGTCCGCATACGTCAGGAAAGGGCCATAGCTGGGAGCCTGCAAGGTGAATACCCAGCCTTCGACGCCTTTTTCTCCGGCTGTCTCTGCAGCGGCTTCTATGGCGCTTTCCGGCAGGCCGGAAAGTTGGGTGGAGTCCGTAATCACCAGTTGGTAGTCGTTCGTCTCCTTCAGCGCATTCTCGCTGAATTGCAAGGTGAGCAGGCTGAGCTCCTGGCTCAAGGCGCGGTATTTGTCTTTTGCCTCGCCCTTGAGGTTGGCACCGCTGCGCACAAACCCGTTGTAGATGTTCTCCAGCAGTTTCTTCTGTTCGGAGTTCAGCCCTTCCTTGTCTTGCTGTTCGTAGACGGTCTTGATACGGGCAAACAGCTTCTCGTCCAGGCTGATGTTGTTTTCGTGCTGGCTCATCAGCGGCATCATCTTGCGTGCAAGCTCCTGCAATTCGTCGTTGGTCTCCGCGCTAAGCAGGTTGCCGAACACGGTGCCGGCACGCTGGAGCATATCACCGGACTTCTCGTATGCCAATATGGTGTTGGCAAAGGTCGGAGCTTCGGGATTGCCGGTGATGGCATCGATTTCTGCCTGTTGCCTGCGGATGCCTTCGCGGATTGCCGGCTCAAAGTGGGTGATTTCTATCTTATCGAACGGAACGGCCCCGTGTAGTGTGGAGTACGTCTCGAAAAAAGGATTTTTCTGGTCGGTTGTACAACTTGTCATGATGCAGAACGAAATTAAAGTGAATATAAGTTTTTTCATGATTACTTTTATCAATAAAGCTCGAACTTCCTGCAAAGTTGCAAAAAAAACAGGCGACTTCATAGAAGCCGCCTGTTTTTTATTATTTTCTAACTGTATATTAGCAGTTAACCGATGCCATATGAGCAATCAGGTCGAGAACCTTGTTAGAATAACCGATTTCGTTATCATACCAAGATACAACCTTAACGAAAGTATCAGTCAAAGCGATACCAGCCTTAGCGTCGAAGATAGAAGTACGAGTGTCACCCAAGAAGTCAGAAGAAACAACTGCATCTTCAGTGTAACCCAGAACACCTTTCAATTCGCCTTCAGAAGCTTCCTTCATGGCAGCGCAGATTTCAGCATAAGTAGCGGGCTTAGCCAAGTTAACTGTCAAGTCAACTACAGATACGTCCAAAGTCGGAACACGCATAGACATACCGGTCAGCTTGCCGTTCAATGCCGGAATAACTTTACCTACAGCCTTGGCAGCACCGGTAGAAGACGGGATAATGTTGCCGGAAGCAGCACGACCACCTCTCCAGTCTTTCATAGAAGGACCGTCAACTGTCTTTTGAGTAGCAGTTGTAGAGTGAACGGTAGTCATCAAACCGTCAGTGATACCCCATTTGTCGTTCAATACCTTAGCGATAGGAGCCAAGCAGTTGGTAGTACAAGAAGCGTTAGATACGAATTGAGTACCCTTAACGTAAGTCTTTTCGTTAACACCGCAAACGAACATCGGAGTGTCATCCTTAGAAGGAGCAGACATTACAACATATTTTGCGCCAGCTTCGATGTGAGCTTGTGCTTTGTCTTTGCTCAGGAACAAACCTGTAGATTCTACAACATATTCTGCCTCTACTTCGTTCCATTTCAAGTCAGCCGGGTTTCTTTCTGCAGTGATGCGGATAGCCTGGCCGTTAACGATTAATTTGCTGTTTTCAACATCTGCTTCGATAGTACCGTCGAATTGGCCGTGCATAGTATCATACTTCAGCATGTAAGCCAAGTAATCTACCGGGCAAAGGTCGTTGATACCTACGATCTGAATATCGTTTCTCTTCATTGCAGCGCGGAAAACGAAACGTCCGATACGTCCGAATCCATTAATACCTACTTTAATCATTTTGTTTAAACTTTTAAGGGTTTTATAATGTTTAAAAATAAACTTTCGTCTATAAATTGCATTTCTTCCAGATTTGCGGTGCAAAAGTAAGAAAATGTTTTTATATTCGTAACCAAAATCATAATTAAATAATTGAAAAGATGGGAAAATGTTCGTTTTTACAGGAATTTAAGGCTTTTGCCATGAAGGGCAATGTGATAGATATGGCTGTCGGCGTGATTATCGGTGGGGCATTCGGAAAAATTGTCTCTTCCATTGTGGCAGATGTGATTATGCCTCCTATCGGATTGCTGGTGGGCGGTGTCAACTTTACGGATTTAAAGTGGGTGCTGAAACCGGCTGTTTTGGAAGATGGAAAAGAAGTGGTTGCTGCTGTTACGTTGAATTATGGTAACTTCCTTCAGGTAACTTTTGATTTTCTGATCATTGCCTTCTCCATTTTCATGTTCATCAAGTTGCTGACCAAGCTGACTGAAAAGAAGAAAGAAGAGGCACCTGCCGCTCCTCCGGCTCCTCCAGCACCGAGCAGGGAAGAGGTGCTGCTGACCGAAATCCGTGACTTGCTGAAAGAACGGAAGTGATTGTGGCTCTGTGCGCCTGCCTCTTGGACGGAGAGATGCAGAGTATAGGAGTGAATGATGATTGAAAGCCTTTTAATATGTAATTGAAAGCCTTTTAATAAAGCATTGTAAGGCTTTCAATCAATCTTCTTCCTGCGGGATGGCCGGCCTGACTTCCGGCTTGTATGAATCTCAAATAACGAAAAAATTATGTTCTTTAAGAAAAGCCGTGCCAAAATAGCGGGAAAATTCAAATGGTTTCCTCGTGCGTGTGTGTTGAAGCATCCTGTGAATACGCAAGAATTGGGCGAAGCCATCAGTCGCAAATGCACGGTAACCCCGGCTGATGTGCATGCCGTTATCCGTGCCATGCCCGAAGTGATGGCGTTCTATCTCGAAAACGGGCGCAGTGTGCATCTGGACGGTCTGGGGTCGTTCTACTACAAACTGAGTTGTGCCGGAAAAGGGGTGGACAGCCCCGAAGAGGTAAGTGTAGAGCAGGTGCGGGCAGTGCGTGTGCAGTTCATTCCCGAGCGGAGCAAGCAAGCGGACGGTTATCGCCGTGTGTTGGGTGAAGGCGTGGAATTGGTGGAGTTCGGGAAATAAATCGCAGATTTTACGAGATATTCCCTTACTTTTTTCTACTTTTGCAAATCATTTATTAAAGTCTATACGGATTTATATGCAAGAGAAGATTATTATTCTTGATTTCGGCTCGCAAACCACGCAGCTCATCGGCCGTCGGTTGCGCGAATTGAATGTCTATTGCGAGATTGTGCCTTACAACAAGTTTCCATACGGAGATGAGAGTGTAAAAGGAGTTATCCTTTCGGGTAGCCCCTTTTCTGTTTATGATGAGAGTGCATTCAAGGTAGATTTGAGCGGGATTCGCGGGAAATACCCCATCCTGGGTATCTGCTACGGTGCACAGTTCATCTCTTACAGCAACGGCGGACGGGTGGAACCAGCCGGTACCCGCGAGTATGGGCGTGCCCATCTCGGCTCGTTCGATTCGGAGAACGTCCTTTTTAAAGGGGTAAGGAAGAATACACAGGTGTGGATGAGCCACGGAGACACGATTACCGCCATTCCCGATAACTTTAAGCCTATAGCTTCTACGGATAAGGTGGCGATTGCCGCCTACCAGGCAGAAGGTGAAGACATGTGGGGAGTGCAGTTCCATCCGGAAGTATTCCATAGCGAGGATGGTACGCAGATGCTGCGTAACTTCGTGGTAGACGTTTGCGGTTGCAGCCAGAGCTGGAGCGCTGCATCGTTTGTAGATACCACTGTGGCCGAACTGAAGGAGCAGCTTGGCAACGACCGCGTTATTCTGGGACTGAGTGGCGGTGTTGATTCTTCGGTAGCCGCCGTGTTGCTGCATCGTGCCATCGGCAAGAACCTGACCTGCATCTTCGTAGACCACGGGCTGCTTCGTAAGAATGAGTTCAAGAATGTGATGAACGACTACGAGTGCTTAGGGCTGAACGTGATTGGCGTGGATGCCAGCGAGAAGTTCTTCAAGGATCTGGAGGGAGTGACCGAGCCTGAGCAGAAGCGTAAAATCATCGGCCGCGATTTTGTCGAAGTCTTCGATGCCGAAGCGCACAAGATAACCGATGCCCGCTGGTTGGCACAAGGCACCATTTATCCCGACCGTATCGAGAGTCTGAACATTACGGGTAAGACCATCAAGAGCCATCACAACGTGGGCGGTCTGCCCGAGGAGATGAACCTCCGTCTGTGCGAACCGTTGCAGTGGCTGTTCAAGGACGAAGTACGCCGCGTGGGACGCGAATTGGGAATGCCCGAACATCTGATTACCCGTCATCCTTTTCCTGGTCCGGGACTGGCTGTCCGTATCCTGGGGGATATAACACCGGAGAAGGTGCATACTTTGCAGGAAGCCGACGATATTTTCATCCAGGGCTTGCGCGACTGGAAAGTGGAGGATGCCGACGGCAACGAGACATCGCTCTACCATCAGGTGTGGCAGGCTGGTGTCATTCTTCTGCCCGTACAGAGTGTGGGCGTCATGGGCGACGAACGTACCTACGAACGTGCAGTGGCCTTGCGTGCCGTCACTTCCACCGATGCCATGACAGCCGACTGGGCGCATTTGCCCTATGAATTCTTGGGCAAGGTGTCCAACGACATTATAAATAAGGTGAAAGGTGTGAACCGCGTCACATACGACATCTCTTCAAAACCACCCAGCACAATAGAGTGGGAGTGAGATTGACCAATGATAGTGTTGAGGGTGTGTCAAAACCTTCTTTTTAACAAAATCATCCTTGCTACAGATATCTGTGACAGGGGTGATTTTCATATTTTTGGTGTTTTGACACATCCCCGTTTTTTATAAATAGAATAATAATGAATAGAACGATGAAACTTTTATGTATGATTGCTGTCTTTTTGTGCTTCCCCTGGGTAGCCTCTGACGCACAAAAGCAGGATTGGGGAAATTTGAAACGCTATGCAGAGGCAAACAAGGAATTGCTGCGAAAGGGAAAGCAAAAGAACCGGGTGGTTTTTATGGGAAACTCCATCACGGAAGGATGGGTGGCAAACGATGCCGCTTTCTTTGAGGACAACGGTTATGTGGGCCGTGGCATAAGCGGGCAGACCTCTTCTCATTTTCTGCTCCGTTTTCGCGAAGATGTCATCAAGCTTGCTCCGGCGCTGGTCGTGATAAACGCAGGTACCAATGACGTAGCGGAAAATGCAGGCGCTTATAATGAAGAATACACTTTTGGAAATATAGTGTCTATGGTAGAGTTGGCACGGACCAATAAGATAAAGGTGATTTTGACCTCTGTGCTGCCTGCTGCTGCCTTTGGCTGGAACCCTTCTGTCAAGGATGCTCCTCAAAAGATAATGCAGTTGAATGCCAGAATCCGGAAGTATGCCCGGGAAAACAAGATTCCTTATGTCGACTATTACAGTGAGATGGTAGAAGTGGAAGGCGGTAATAACGCTTTGAACCCCTCGTATACCAAAGACGGGGTACACCCCACTTTGGAAGGATATAAAGTGATGGAAACCTTGATAAAGAAAGCGATAGACAAGGTGCTGTAGTAAACCCCGGCTCAGGTGGCTATAAGAGCTTTTCTGCGTCGGGAATCATTATCTCGCCTCTGCGCAGTTCGAGCAGGCCTTTCCCCTGCATGTCGTTCAACGCTCTCGATACTCCCATGCGGGTATCATTGACTACCTGGGCCAATTCTTCCATTTTAATTTTCAGTATTTTCCTGCCCGACGGACGTTCGGTATGTGTCAGGATAAAGTTGCCGATACGTTTTTCAAGGTTGTCGGCGGTTTTCGCCCAAAGACGGTTGTTCAGGCTTTGGGCGCGGTTGCTGATGATATTCATGTAATTCAGGCGGAATATGTCGTATCTGAACAATTCGCTCATGGCGAAAGCCTTGCTGATGCTTACGGTGTGGGTTTCTGTCTGAGCTGTGTGGGTTGAAACGTAGGAGGTGTTCATTCCGAACAAAGATTGCGGCTCTATGACGTAGGGTGCCTGATAATATTCCGTGAAATTGTATGATGCATCCGCAGATGATGTGTATGAGGAAACTTCACCCTTCAATACAAATATCAGTTGACTGCATGTGTCGCCTGCTTTCACAATGACTTCGCCTGCCTTGTGCTTCGTAAAGTCCAGTTTTACTTTTCCCAGGATATTGGTAAAGTCTTCTTGTGCGAGTCCTTGAAAGAGTGGCAGTTGCAATAATGTATCAAACATTGTATTCATAATGCTTTTTCTTCTTGTTTTGAAACAAAAATAGACATTATCAAGGTGTACTGTAAACTCTTTACCCCTCTTTTTGTTTTTTTATTGTTTCTTAAACGTGCTATTCAATCCTTGTAGACGAATCCTCGTTCTTTTTCTCTTCCTTCCTATCGTCCTCATCCTCATTGTCTTCCTTATCCTCATTGTCTTCCTTATCCTCATTGTCTTCCTTATCCTCATTGTCTTCCTTATCCTCATTGTCTTCCTTATCTTCCTCATCGTCTTCCTCGTCTTCCTCTCCGGCAAACGGGTCAGGCCGTTGGGGACCGTATCCCATAAAGCCTATGGCACACAACGTGCCTGCTATGGCTCCACTGAGGTGCCCTTCCCAGGAAGTGGTCGTCTTGGCAAACTGAGGGAACATGTTCCATACCAGGCCGCCATATAGAAACGTTACCAGCAATGAAATGGCGGTGAGCGGTACGTGCCTGCGCAGTATGCCGCTGAAGAACAGAAAGAATGCCAGTCCGTATATGATGCCGCTGGCTCCGATATGCCATCCCGGTTTCCCTATAAGAAAGGTAAGCGTACCGCATCCTATCCAAATGGCAAAAAAGATGTAGGGGGCTATGTGGCGGTAGAAATAGAACAGGCACCACATCAGGAAAAAAAGTGGAATCGTATTGGCGAACAGATGCTTGAAACTGCTGTGTACCAGTGGGTGTGCGAAAATTCCGAACATGCCCCGCTGTTCCATCGGATATACTCCCAGTTGCGTGAAGTTCCAATCCATGCCTATCTCCAAAAACTTCAAAATGTATAAAATGAATAGCAGGAATAGAGGTATAACCGCTGCCAATGCCATTTTCTGTATGTCATGCTTCATATTTCGTACGTTGATTGCTATTTTTGTACAATACTACGGAATATTTGACGAAAACCGAAAAAAAACTGACTTTTTATTTTGGCTATAAGCTTTAATTCGTATTTTTGGGCATCGCTACATGGCTTGTAGCGCATATACCGAAATAATTAACCTTTAAATAATGCACAACTATGAGTTATTTACGATTTGACAAGACCCTGATGATTAATCTGCAAGAATCTTTGCCAAGGGAGATCTTGCGGACGAATAGATCAGGAGCCTATCATTGTACAACAATTGTAGATTGTAACACACGCAAATATCACGGTCTGTTGGTGATACCAGTCCCCAATCTCGATGATGAAAACCATGTGCTGCTGTCTTCTTTGGATGAAACTGTAATTCAGCACGGTGCGGAGTTCAACTTGGGGTTACATAAGTATCAAGGAAACCACTTCAGTCCCAACGGACACAAGTACATCCGAGAGTTCGACTGTGAAAACATCCCGACAACTACTTATCGTGTAGGAGGCGTCATCCTTCGTAAGGAAAAGATTTTCGTACATCATGAAAATCGGATTCTGATTCGTTATACCTTGGTCGATGCCCATTCGGCAACCACACTCAGATTCCGCCCTTTCCTGGCATTCCGCAGTGTGCGCGAGTACACGCACGAAAATGCGCAGGCAAGCCGCGACTACCAGTTGGTGGAGAATGGCATTAAAACTTGCATGTATCCCGGTTATCCTGAGTTGTTCATGCAGCTCAACAAAAAGAATGAGTTCCACTTTCAGCCTGACTGGTATCGTGGTATCGAGTATTCTAAAGAACAGGAACGCGGATATGACTTCAACGAAGACCTTTATGTGCCGGGATATTTTGAAGTGGATATAAAGAAAGGTGAAAGCGTGGTCTTCTCCGCCGGTATCTCCGAGATTTCTCCCCGTAAGTTGAAGCAGACGTTTGAGTCTGAGGTGGCCGACCGCACTCCGCGTGACAGTTTCTACCACTGTCTGAAAAATTCGGCGCACCAGTTCCACAACAAGCAGGGAGAGGAGCATTATGTGCTTGCAGGCTATCCCTGGTTCAAGTGTCGTGCTCGTGACTTGTTCATCTCCTTGCCGGGGCTTACTTTGGCCTTAGGCGAGCAAGATGAATTTGAAGACGTGATGAAGACAGCCGAAAAGGCCATCCGTGAGTTTATCAATGGAGAACCTTTCTCCTACAAGATATACGAGATGGAGCATCCGGACGTGCTGCTGTGGGCTGTCTGGGCTTTGCAGCAGTATGCCAAGGAGACTTCGCGTGAAAATTGCCGGCAGATGTACGGTAATCTTCTCGAGGAGATTGTTGACTATATCCGTGAACGCAGGCACGACAATCTCTTCCTGCACGAAAACGGACTGTTGTATACCAATGGCACCGAAAAAGCGGTTACCTGGATGAATTCCACCGCCAATGGCCGTCCGGTTATTCCGCGTACGGGCTACATCGTGGAAGTGAATGCCCTGTGGTACAATGCCCTGCGTTTTGTGGCCGATATGGTTCGGGAGGGAGGCAATGAAATTCTTGCCGATACTCTGGACGCTCAGGCGGAAATAACCGGAAAGTCTTTCGTAAACGTTTTCCGCAATGAGTATGGTTATCTGTTCGACTATGTGGATGGTTATATGATGGATTGGAGCGTACGCCCCAACATGATATTTACCGTTGCCTTTGACTATTCTCCTTTGGATAGGTCGCAGAAGAAGCAGGTGCTCGATATTGTGACGAAAGAACTGTTGACTCCGAAGGGCTTGCGTACTCTGAGCCCCAAGAGTGGCGGATACAATCCGAATTATGTAGGTCCCCAGATGCAAAGGGATTATGCCTATCATCAGGGTACGGCATGGCCGTGGCTGATGGGTTTCTACATGGAAGCATATCTGCGCATCTATAAAGTGAGTGGCGTGTCGTTTGTAGAAAGATACCTTATCGGTATGGAAGATGAAATGACTTCCCACTGTATTGGCGCATTGCCCGAACTCTTCGATGGTAATCCTCCGTTTGTAGGAAGAGGGGCAGTGTCATTTGCCATGAATACGGCAGAAATCCTGCGTATCTTGAAGTTATTGTCTAAATATAATTTATAAAAGGAGGAACGAAGATGAAAGTTTTAATGTTTGGATGGGAATTCCCTCCCAAAATATATGGTGGTCTTGCGGTTGCTTCTTATGGAATAACTAAGGGATTAAGTTTGCAGGGTGATGTGGAAACTACTTTCTGCATGCCCAAGCCGACAGGTGAAGAAGAGGATTTCTTGAAGATAGTGGGCATGAACCAGGTGCCCATCGTGTGGCGTGATGTCGATTACAATTATTTGAAGTCGAGGCTGACGCGCAACATGACACCGGAAGATTATTATTCTTTCCGCGACCATATCTATTCGGATTTCTCTTATATGCACGTCAATGACATAGGCTGCATGGATTTTGCTGGCGGTTATCCCGGCAACCTGCACGAAGAGATAAACAACTTCTCGGTGATTGCCGGAGTAGTGGCTCGCCAGCAGGAATTTGATATTATTCATGCCCACGACTGGCTGACGTATCCTGCCGGAGTACATGCCAAGATGGTGAGCGGAAAGCCGCTTTGCATCCATGTACATGCTACGGACTTTGACCGCTCGCGTGGAAAAGTCAATCCTACCGTCTATTCTATGGAGAAGAACGGTATGGATTATGCCGACTGCATCATGTGTGTGTCCGAGCTGACCCGCCGCACGGTGATTGAGCAGTATCACCAGAACCCTAACAAAGTGTTTGCAATGCACAATGCTGTATATCCGCTTTCGCAGGAATATCAGGATATACCTCGTCCCGAACATACCAAGGAGAAGGTGGTTACCTTCTTGGGACGTATCACGATGCAGAAGGGGCCCGAATACTTTGTGGAAGCTGCTGCACTCGTGTTGAAACGTGCGCGTAACATTCGTTTCGTAATGGCCGGTTCGGGCGATATGATGAATGCTATGATTAATCTGGCAGCCGAACGGGGTATTGCCGACCGCTTTCATTTCCCGGGCTTCATGAAGGGAAAGCAGGTATATGAGGTTTACAAGAACAGTGATGTATTCGTTATGCCTTCCGTTTCTGAGCCTTTCGGTATCGCTCCATTGGAAGCCATGCAGTGTGGAACCCCTTCCATCATTTCCAAACAGTCGGGATGCGGTGAAATCCTTGATAAGGTCATCAAGACCGATTATTGGGACATTCATGCAATGGCAGATGCCATTTATTCCCTCTGCACCAATCCCGCTCTCTTCCGATATCTGCAGGAAGAGGGCAAGAAGGAAGTGGATGGAATTACGTGGGAAAAAGTAGGCTTGAGAATCCGCGCCCTCTACGAGGATGTGTTAAGAAACTATGGTAAATAACAAAAACAATAATAGAAATGAGAACTATCTGTCTTTATTTTGAAATACATCAAATTATTCATCTGAAACGTTACCGTTTCTTTGATATCGGTACCGATCATTATTACTACGATGATTATGCCAATGAAACCAGTATCAATGATGTAGCCGAACGCTCTTATATCCCGGCATTGAACACCTTGATTGAATTGGTGAAGAATTCCGGAGGTGCGTTTAAAGTGGCTTTCTCCATCTCCGGCGTGGCATTGGAGCAATTGGAGATACATGCGCCGGCTGTTATAGACCTGCTGCGTCAGCTCAGCGAAACGGGCTGTTGCGAGTTCCTGGCTGAACCTTATTCTCATGGTCTTTCTTCTTTGGCCAACGAAGATTGTTTCAAGGAAGAAGTGATGCGGCAGAGTGCCAAGATGAAGCAAATGTTCGGTAAGGCGCCGAAGGTATTCCGTAATTCCAGCCTGATTTATAATGACGAGATTGGTGCGATGGTGGCAGCTCTGGGATTCAAGGGTATGCTGACGGAAGGAGCCAAGCATGTGCTGGGGTGGAAGAGTCCGCACTATGTATATCACTGTTCTATGAATCCTAACTTGAAGTTGCTGTTGCGTGACTTTAAGTTGTCTGACGACATCAGCCTGCGTTTCTCCAACTCTGAGTGGAGCGAGTATCCTTTGTTTGCCGACAAATATATCAGTTGGATTGATGCTTTGCCGCAAGAAGAGCAGGTTATCAATATCTTTATGGAACTTTCTGCTCTGGGTATGGCACAGCCGTTGTCTTCCAATATTCTGGAATTCCTGAAGGCATTGCCGTATTGTGCTAAAGAAAAGGGAATTACTTTCTCTACACCGACGGAAATCGTTACCAAACTGAAATCTGTTTCCCAGTTGGACGTTCCATACCCGATGTCTTGGGTGGACGAAGAAAGAGATACCAGCTGCTGGCTGGGTAATGTGATGCAGCGTGAAGCATTCAACAAGCTGTATAGTGTTGCCGAACGTGTCCATCTCTGTGATGACCGCCGTATCAAGCAAGACTGGGATTATCTGCAGGCAAGTAACAACTTCCGTTTCATGACTACCAAGCAAAGCGGTGTCGGTTTGAACCGTGGCATTTATGAATCTCCTTTCGATGCTTTCACCAATTATATGAATATTCTTGGTGACTTTATCAAACGTGTAGATTCTCTCTATCCGGTGGATATAGATAATGAAGAACTGAATGCATTGCTGACCACCATCCAGAACCAAGGTACCGAGATAGAGGAACTTCACAAGGAATTGGCGAAAGCGCAGACCAAACTGGAGAAGATAAAGGCTGCGGAAAAGAAAGAGAGCAAGGCTACAGCTAAATCTGCCGCTGAAAAACCGGCAAAGGCCAAGGCCTCTGCCAAAAAGCCTGCTGCTAAGAAAACAACTAAAAAGGCTGTTGAATAATATCGGCAGCTTGTCCCATCAATCATAAAAAAAGCCTTCCGTTCTACAATGAACGGAAGGCTTTTTTATGGAATATCTGTCAGTTACTTGTTGAAACTGGTATATGTTACTTCTATCTTCAATGGAGATTTTACTTTACCGTTTTCTTCTTCCGGACCTCCTTTCAGTTTGGCATATCCCGGCTTGAGGTCATGCTGGATACCGGTCATGGTTTTGTTGCCACTACTGTTTGTACTGTTGTCATAGGTAATGGAAACCGGAATCAGCAATACCTTATCCCAGTCTTCATTTTCTTTGTTCCAAGTTTCCTCCCACTCTGTCTCATTCCAAGAACTGCCGGCTTTATCTTTGGCGGCTTTCTTGGCAGCTTGTTTTTCGTTGATGCAAGTGGTAACCAACCGGGCTATGTTGCTGAATACGTATTGATTGGTGGCAAATGCATTGTGGGTTGTTGTAAATGAGGTGATATTATCCCTGACTTTGTTGTCTTCAAAGAAGCTCTTCAAGTCCTGCTTACGTATCAACAGCACGTCATTGGGGGCACTCATGCTATATTCGTAGTCGCTGTTTATATTGTAATTCGTGAAAGTCAACTTCACGGCATTCAGGGTGTCATTGGACAGTTTGTTGTATATTGAATCGTATGGCATGGTGGCTTGAGTGAAGATGCCCGCAGGAGATTTGATATAAGTCCATCCGGTTTCTTCTTCAGCCTTTTTCTTTATCAAATCGGAATTCAGGAATTGGTTTGCTTGGATAACTTCTTTGGTAGAAGCAAATATAGTATTGGTTATATATCTCAAGGAGTCGGTTCCGTCTTTCTTTTTGAGAGCTACACCGGTTGTATCGTTTGTGTAGTGTGTACAAAGTTCCATTTCCAAAGCTACGTAGTCTACATAAAGGATAGTTCCATCTCCCAAATCGCTCTTTACGTATACTCCTTTAAAGACCTTATCTATGAAGGTATCCGAATCCTTGAAGTATTCAGGATTTGCCCGATAAACCTTTAGTATCCTGTCTTCGCCAAAGGTCTTTTTATCCAGCGGGAATGTTACATTGGGATAGAAAGTATAATAACCGTTATTGTCTTTTTCAAATCTTACAGAGTCCGGAACAGATGTGTCGAAAGCTGAATAGGCCTTGCGTCCGAGCAGGGATTTGTCATCGTACTTGTTGTAGTACTCCTCCGGATTGATGTTGGTATAGCGGTTCTTGTCCAGCTTCTTGTCCAGTTCATAGATACTCATCCGGCATGCGTTCAGGGAGTCGCCGAACCAACTGGAATAATAGACAGCCAATTGTATTGAAACTACCGAGTCGCCTGCCATTATACCGGTAGCTTTCGTCGGATTTCCTTTGCTGTCCCATTCGGTTTCCCTATACACTTCCGGAAGGGAGAAGTTCTCCGTGCAGTTCAATTCCGTGAGGAAACTTGTTTCGTAATAACCGAATTCCGGATCGGAAAACTTGCCTATATATCCGGTACTCGTCTTGGCAAATACGGAATCAACGGGAAATGAACGTGTTATTACATCAAAAGTTGTAGTATGCGCTGACATGCGGTCAGAATCGGGTAACATGCCCAAACCTAATGTACCGGTGTTGTCATCGCATCCAAAGAAAGTCAGGACTGCCAAAAGCAATGTTCCCAGATATCTTACTTTCATAGCTTTATTGTCTAAATCAATTTTATTTTTATTTTGTTTCCCATACTTTGTCGTAGAAGTCGTTGCAGGCTTCGGTAAAGTTTTCGGGAGATTGATATTCCAATACCGGTTTTCCGGATTCGCGGGCATAGTTCATCACTTCCTCATCGACATGCTTGCTTTGCTGGATAATGCCGTCGGAGAAGTCCGCAGCCAGTTTGCAAAGTGAAGTGTAGTCAATAGGTTCCTTCAATCCGGCAATATCTTTCTTGGTGATGCCTTTCAGCAACAGCTTGTTGGGGAAGTCTGCGTGGAAAGGTTGCTTGAAGTCATCTTCATAAAGAGAAAATACGACCTTGGCATCTCTGAAGGAAGGTTCGTCTTTGTAAGCTTTCTTGATATACAGAGGCGCCAAAGCGGTCATCCAGCCGTGGCAGTGGATGATGTCAGGACACCAGCGCAGTTTCTTCACTGTCTCCAGTACACCGCGGGCATAGAAGATGGCGCGGGCATCATTGTCTTCATACTCTTCACCGTTTTCATCCATTGCCTGCAAGCGGTTTTGGAAGTAGTCGTCATTGTCGATGAAGTACACTTGCATACGTGCAGACTGGATAGAGGCAACCTTGATGATGAGCGGGTGGTCGGTATCGTCAATGATGAGGTTCATGCCAGAGAGTCGTATCACTTCATGCAGCTGGTTTCTGCGTTCGTTGATATTTCCCCATTTGGGCATAAACGTTCTGATTTCTCTGCCTTTTTCTTGAATAGCCTGAGGTAGGTTTCTGCCTACGAGGGACATTTCGGATTCTGAAACGTAAGGAGTAATTTCTTGGGTTATAAATAAAACCTTGTTCGCCTTTGTCATAATAACAATGTTCTCAATTATTTTGCAAAGATATAAAAAAAAACGGGCAATAAAGCAAACGTAGCCTGTCTATAATTCCTTATGAATTGTTAACTGTTTGTTTTTCAGTGATTAAAGTGCTTGGGGCTTGGCTGGAAAGTGTATTGGGTTTTGCATTAATTTGCGATATTTCTTCTTTATATGCTAAATAATGGTTTATTTTGCACCGCTTTTGCGAACAACCAAGTTATTATATAACCAATTAAAATGGAAATAGTACATACTATCAAGGACTTGCAGGCCGGACTTTCGGCTTTGAGAGCCCAAGGAAAGAAGGTAGGTCTGGTGCCTACGATGGGTGCTTTGCATGCCGGTCATGCCTCATTGGTGAAACGTTGTGTGGCAGAAAATGACGCTGCCGTAGTAAGCGTTTTTGTAAATCCGACTCAGTTTAATGACAAGAATGATTTAGTGAAATATCCCCGTACGCCGGAGGCTGACTGCCGTCTGCTGGAAGCGTGTGGAGCTGCATTTGTCTTTGCACCTTCGGTGGAGGAGATGTATCCGGAACCGGATACCCGCCGTTTCAGCTATGCGCCGCTGGACACAGTGATGGAAGGGGCATTCCGTCCGGGGCATTTTAACGGTGTCTGCCAGATTGTGAGCAAGCTGTTTGATGCGGTGAAGCCGGATTGTGCCTACTTTGGCGAGAAAGATTTCCAGCAGTTGGCCATTATCCGCGAGATGGTCCGCCAGATGAAGTATCCTTTGGAAATTGTAGGGTGTCCGATTGTGCGTGAGGAAGACGGGTTGGCTCTGAGCAGTCGCAATGCCCGTTTGTCTGCCGAAGAACGCAAAAATGCACTGAAAATTTCGCAGACTTTATTTGAAAGTCGTACCTTTGCAGCCTCACACACGGTAGCTGAGACACGGAAGTTTGTGGAAGACACCATCGCAGCCGCCCCCGGATTGCGTTTGGAATACTTTGAACTGGTGGATGGCAATACCTTACAGAAGATTGCCGATTGGGAGGAAACTTCTTATGCTGTGGGTTGCATCACAGTGTTCTGCGGGGAAGTTCGTCTGATTGATAATATCAAGTACAAAGAGCCTGCTGCCTTGTAATTTATGATTAGTAATTCGTAATTTATAAAGATATGATGATTGAAGTGTTGAAGTCGAAAATCCATTGTGCCCGCGTCACGGAAGCGAACCTGAACTATATGGGAAGCATCACGATCGATGAAGATTTGATGGATGCCGCCAACATGATTGCCGGCGAGAAGGTGTATATAGCCGACAATAATAACGGTGAGCGTTTTGAAACCTACATTATTAAGGGCGAGCGTGGTTCTGGCAAAATTTGCCTGAACGGTGCGGCAGCCCGCAAGGTGCAACCCGATGACATTGTTATTATCATGTCCTACGCGCTGATGGACTTTGAAGAAGCCAAGTCGTTCAAGCCGACGGTGATTTTCCCCGACCCGGCAACGAACAAGGTGGTGAAGTAGTCTCTTTATTGAAATATAGAAATAAAGCCTCGTTTGCAATTTATCTGTAAACGGGGCTTTGTTTTTACTTCTGATACTTCTCCGCAGGGTTCGTATGAGAATGAGGAGCCGATTTAATCTTGTCGAGTAAATACAGAATCTCAGTTTGGACATCAAAATTATATCTTTGGTAATCCTGATAGGTGGGCATCAGGTCCGGATAAAGTGTGTGGGCACACCGGTCTTTGCCCGGAAAGCATATTTGTATGGAGTTGGAGATAGAGCCTTGCATACCGGTATAGGGTAGCCGGAATAAGGTTTGTTCCATATAGGTATTGGGGGCTTGTCCGCTGGGTATTCCTACAAGGGTAGCACCCATTTTCCACAGATAGAAAGTGTAGTGGAAAGCTGCACTGAAGGTACGTTCGTTGGTAATGACGTAAATGTGTTCCTTCCAGTGCTAGGTAACGCTGATTTGCTTGTTGATTGGCTGTGGGAGGTAAAAGGTAGGTGTGTCCGTCTTGCAGATTGGATAGGAAAATGTTTACCTTGTCAAAAAAAAGTCTGTTTTGTACCGGGAGTCCGGCGTAACTCGTTCTCCAGATGGAAAGCTTGTTCGTAGAAGAATACTTTTCCTCCGAAGCCGCTGTAAGGGTCGGGATGGGTTGCTGCCAGTTCTTTTACCAGATACCGAAAGTCTGAAGCAAGGGAATCCCCGTTTAGGGGCTCTTGGGCGCTTGACAATAGGAAACCAGACAGAGAAGTAGGGATAGATAAATACGTTTCATTTTCTTGAAATATTAAATTGTATGTTAGAAGGGGAAAGCAGAGGGAGAGGTTGTAGTAGAATAAAAAAGGTGGAGTTCGTATGTCTCCACCTTTCATGACAGATTCTTATTTTTTTAGCTGTTCGTTCATCGCTGCTGCTGCCTTTCGTCCGTCTCCCATGGCAAGGATTACGGTAGCACCTCCGCGGACAATGTCGCCTCCGGCAAAGATGGTCGGGATGGACGACTGCATATTATCATTGACGGCAATCGTTCCCTTCCGGCCCAATTCCAATCCCTTGATGGAGCTTGGGACAATCGGGTTGGGAGATACACCTACGCTGACGATGGCAAGGTCAATGTCGATGGTTTCCGTGGCTCCGGGGATGGGTACGGGACTACGACGTCCGCTGGCATCCGGTTCACCCAACTCCATCTTCTGAAGCACCACTTGTTTTACTTTTCCTTGTTCGTCGGCGATGTATTCAATCGGGTTGTGAAGGGTCAGGAACTCTACACCTTCTTCCTTGGCATGCTTCACCTCCTCGATACGTGCCGGCATTTCTTCTTCCGAGCGGCGGTAGATAATCAGGGCGCGCTCTGCACCGAGGCGGCGTGCAGTACGCACAGAGTCCATGGCAGTATTGCCGCCACCTATCACGGCTACGCATTTACCGAAAGGAACCGGTGTATCGGAATCTTCACTTGCCGCATCCATCAGGTTGACACGGGTCAGGTATTCATTGGACGAGAGGATATTGATGGAGTTCTCGCCGGGGATATTCATAAAGTTGGGCAGTCCTGCACCCGAAGCTACGAATATGCCCTTGAAGCCTTCTTCTTCCAATTGTTCCACGCTGAGCGTCTTGCCAATGATACAGTCTTTGACGAATTCCACTCCCATTTTGGCAAGGTTGTCAATTTCCACGTCCACCACCTTGTTGGGCAGGCGGAACTCCGGAATGCCGTATTTCAATACACCGCCGATCTCGTGCAGTGCTTCGAAAACGGTCACGTCATAGCCATACTTTGCCATATCTCCGGCAAACGACAGACCTGCAGGTCCCGAACCGATGACGGCAACTTTGATACCGTTCTTTTCCTTGATTTCCGGTATGGAGATTTGTCCGCTTTCCCGTTCGTAGTCGGCGGCAAAACGTTCCAGATAGCCGATGGCTACCGGCTTCTCGTTCATCTTCAGATGGATACATTTGGATTCGCACTGCTTCTCCTGCGGACAGACGCGACCGCAGACTGCGGGCAGTGCACTGGTTTCTTTCAGGGTCTTGGCAGCTTCGAGGAATTCGCCGCGCTCGATGTTCTTGATGAAGCGGGGGATGTCGATGCCTACGGGACAACCTTCCGTACATCCGGGGTTGGCGCAGTCCAAGCAACGTTTGGCCTCTGTCAGCGCTTGTTCTTTCGTTAACCCTTGATTGACTTCCTCTTTGCGGCTGTGCGAGCGGTATTCTGCATCGAGTTCGTTCATCTCCACACGCGGAATTGCCGTGCGTTCTTTGGCTTTCATGGATTTGCGCAGTTCCTGGCGCCAGGCAGCGTTACGGCTTTTCTCGTCTTCTTTGTTCTCACTGGTGGCCTGGCAGGTTTGCGGTTCTTCCAGCTTGTGCATTTCTTCGCGTTCGATACTTTTGAAGGCGCCCATACGCTTCAGCATTTCGTCGAAATCCACTTGATGTCCGTCGAACTCGGGGCCATCTACGCATACGAACTTCGTTTTTCCGCCTATCGTGATGCGGCAGGCTCCACACATGCCCGTGCCGTCCACCATAATTGTGTTCAGCGATACGTCGGTGGGTATTTCATATTTCTTTGTCAGCAAACAAACAAACTTCATCATGATGGCAGGGCCGATGCAGAAGCATTTATCCACTTTCTCGCGTTTGATGACTTCTTCCACACCTTCCGTCACCAGACCTTTGCGTCCGTAGGAGCCGTCGTCGGTCATGATGATGACTTCATCGGAACTTTCGCGCATCTCCTTTTCAAGGATAATAAGTTCTTTGGTACGACCTGCCAGTACGGTAATGACACGGTTGCCGGCAGCTTTCAGCGCCTGTACGATGGGGAGCATGGGAGCTACGCCTACACCGCCTCCGGCACAAACCACGGTTCCGAAGTTGTCAATGTGGGTGGCTTGTCCCAACGGACCGACAACATCCGTAATGTAATCGCCTTCATTCAGTTCGCAAAGACGGGTAGAGGAGAGTCCGACTTCCTGAACCACCAGAGTGATGGTTCCCTTTACCGGGTCGGCTTCTGCAATGGTAAGCGGCATACGTTCGCCTTTTTCGCCTACGCGCACAATGACAAAATGTCCTGCCTTACGTGACTTAGCAATTAGCGGTGCTTCAATGACTAATTTGAATACCTTTTCTGAAAAATGTTTTTTGCTAATGATTTTATTCATTATCTAATGATTTTGTTGGTATAATTACGTAATTACTGTCAGATTGATAGATTTTGCAAAGATAAGGGTTATTTGTTAATAACAAAGAAAGGGGGATGGAAAAAATGATGGAGGTGAGGGAGTTGAGGGGATGGCACGCAGATGACACAGATAAGGCAGATGACCACAGATAATTGTTGCTATAAATAATTAATCTGTGGTCATCTGCCTTATCTGTGTCATCTGCGTGCTATTCTCTTTTTATAGCACAAAAGATGCGGCTTTTAGTCAATTATCTCGAATCCGGTATACGGTACCAGTGCTTTCGGAATGCGGATTCCTTCCGGAGTCTGATTGTTTTCCAGCAAGGCGGCAACGATACGTGGCAGAGCCAGTGCAGAACCATTCAGCGTATGGCAAAGCTCTGTTTTCTTTTCTGCCGTGCGGTAGCGGCATTTCAGACGGTTGGCTTGATAAGTGTCAAAATTGGAGACGGAACTTACTTCCAGCCAACGTTTTTGTGCTTCGGAATACACTTCGAAGTCGAAGCAGAGGGCAGCCGTAAAGCTCATGTCACCGCCACAAAGACGAAGAATGCGGTAGGGCAGTTCCAGCTTCTGGAGCAATCCTTCCACATGGTCCAGCATTTCCTGATGAGACTGCTTGGAATGTTCGGGCTTGTCGATGCGCACCAGCTCTACTTTGGAGAATTCGTGCAGACGGTTCAGGCCGCGTACATCTTTTCCGTATGAGCCGGCTTCGCGACGGAAGCATTGGGTATAAGCGCAATTCTTGACGGGCAACTGCTTTTCGTCCAGAATCACATCGCGGTAGATGTTTGTTACCGGAACTTCGGCTGTAGGAATCAGATATAAGTCGTCCACTTCGCAATGGTACATTTGTCCTTCTTTATCGGGAAGTTGCCCCGTACCATAGCCGGAAGCAGCGTTCACTACTGTCGGCGGCATAATTTCCGTATAGCCCGATTTGCGTGCTTCGTCCAGGAAGAAGTTGATGAGGGCGCGTTGCAATTGTGCGCCTTTACCTTTATATACAGGGAATCCCGCGCCTGTAATCTTTACGCCGAGGTCGAAGTCAATCAGGTCATATTTCTTGGCCAGCTCCCAGTGGGGCAGGGCATCTTTGGGCAATTCGGTTTCCATACCACCCATTTTTTCCACTACATTGTCCTCGGCGCCTACGCCTTCGGGCACGCTATCGTAGGGAACGTTGGGAATGGTGTAAAGCAAAGTCTGCAAATCATTGGCAGCCTGCTCCATATTGGCCTGCAATTCTTTGTTGGCCTCTTTCAGTTCGGCCACACGGCTCTTGGCGGCTTCCGCTTCTTCTCGCTTGCCCTCCTTCATCAGTTGTCCGATGGATTTGGAGAGTGAGTTGGCTTCCGCCAGGTTTTTATCTAAGAGGGTTTGGTTGGCTTTTCTTTTGTTATTGAAGTCCAGCACTTGTCCGATGGTTTCCTTCGCATTCTTGAAGTGCTTCTTTTCCAGTCCGCGGAGAACCGCGTCGGTGTTTTCTGTAATCTGTTTGATGGTAAGCATATTCTTATATACAATTTAAATACTCTGATTTTGAGGGCAAAGATAACGCAAATAGCAGGTAATACAAAAAGATAGTTGCTTATTTTTTGTATTGCCTGCTATTTGCGTGGTTTTATCTTCCTGTCATTTCACAACTTCATAGAATGCGATAATCGGATTGCCGGAATCGGGATTGTAGCTGCGGAATATTTCAGGATAATCTTTGTCTGGTTCATTGGCTAAAGCCCACTCGATGGTTTCCGGGGTTATATACCCCCAGAATCGGTTTTTGTACACTCCGTTGATTAATCGGTAAAAGGGAACTTCTCTTCCTGCTTTGTCCGCCAGTCTTTTTCCACAATATATCTGCTTTTTCCGGGATAGGTCATAGAGGACAACTTGCAGATAGCCGCCTTTATAAAACTGGAAATAAAGCAAATTTTCGCACTTGTATATACATTCTATTCCCAAAGAGTAGGCTGATTTCATGAGTCCCATCTCATTTGCTTTTTCTTCAATCTTCGAGAATGGCAATGGATTGGGAATCTTTATCTCGTAAACGGCCTTTAAACCATTCGGGCTTAGTTTGTAGACTATGTTATCGAAGTTTCTGCAATAGTATAGTACGGAATCATTGTAACTGAACGGCTGTGGTGTGGCACTGAAATGATATTCGGCTTCTGCTTGATTGTGTGCAAAATAGCGTTGAACAATATCAGTGCCGTTTTTTGATAATAATAGGGAATAGTGCAGTGTACTGTCGTTGGGGTAATTACTGTGAAACTGATTATCGTAGTAATAAACTCCATCCGATGAAGCCATTGCACCGGGATTGGGCTTGGGAAACTTCTCTGTTTTAATATGTTTCCCATTATCGGAGTTATAATATAGCAGTGTCGTCTTCGGGTTGTCGTAAATAACCAGTTCTCTGCTTTGCTCGTTTATTGCAAAAGCGCTGATACGTACATATTCTCCCGGTCCGGCCCCTACTGCATCTATCTTAAAGATGACATTGCCTTGCATGTCATAACAAACAATTCTGGAAAATGCATCAAGCACATATATTTTTTCGTTTTTTATCTGCACTTCCTTGATAGCGCCAATTAAAGGTTCGGCGGCCAGTTGAACATAAGAAGCGGCCTTGAGGTATTTTCCTAAGTACTCGAAATCATAGTCTTCTACTTCCACCGTTATGGTTTGTAGTCCTTCGGTGGATATATTCTCTGCTTGAAATAAGGATTCGTTACTTCTGTTCTTGTTTTGGCAAGAACAGAAAATAAGTAGGAAAGTTGTGATATAATATAGTTGTTTCATAATAGTTATTTTTTATTAAAAGACTCCACCACATGCTACTGAGGTACAAGAATATGGTACTACGCAAAATACGCAAACTCTTTCTACACTACTTTCAAGCCATCCTCCACCTAATTCTAGTTTACACCTTCGGGTCTCAGGTTGATACCATTGATTGTCACCTTCACTCTCATTTTGGGCTAAGGCTTCAATATTTAGTAAATCAAAGTCGGTGATTAATATTGATTTGCTATTTGATTAAAAAAATAAATTAGAAATGATAATAACCAAACTGGTAATAGCTAAAATAATAACTTTTCTTTTCATGGCATTTACAATTTAAAAGGTCGTTAAACAATCATTAGAATATTTTTTTTGTATTTGTTTGAAAATGCATAAAGGTAAATTCGGGCACTTCTTTGACAGGGAAGAAAATATCTCTAAGAGCCTGTTTAAAAATGACTGAAATCTTTTTCTAAAGAGGTTTCCGTATCCGTCAGATTATTTCTTTCTTTGAAGCGACCAAACTTTAAAAAAGATGTATCAGACAGATTTAACGGAAACCGATTGGCAATATATAACAAAAGTATTGAACCTGCAAGAAAGAAAGCGAAAATATGATTTGCGATTGATTTGGAACGCTATATTTTACCTGGTAAAGACAGGTTGTCAATGGCGGATGCTTCCTCTTGACTTTCCCAAGTGGCAGTTGGTCTATTACTACTATCGCAAATGGGCCTCTCAATTGGATTTTGACTTGTTGTTAGAGAAATTACGTGGGCATGTACGTGTGAAACGTGGTCAAAGCATGGCTTTCTTATTGCCGTTATGGTCACCATAGCTAATGTGCATGACAGTAAAGCCGCTTATTTGCTGATGAGGGTTCTTAAGGAGATGTGCTCCAGTGTAAGAAACATCCTTGTCGATGGAGGTTACCGAGGAGAACTTGTCGATAACATAAGAAAGAAATTCGGATATGTCATTCAGGTTGTTATCAGCGCGTACAAGGAACTGTGATTCAGACCCATTCAAAAGAGATGGATTGTGGAAAGAACATTCTCATGGATGGATTACAATAGAAGGCTCTGCCGAAACTATGAACTAACATTCGATTCGGCAGAGGAAATGGTCAAATTGGCCACTATAAGATTATTATTGAAGAAAATTTAAACAGGCTCTTATTGCCCACAAGATAGAATTTAGTTCGATTTCTTTTTCTGTTTGTTTTTGTATGCTACTTTTTAGGGTATAATGAAGTTGGAGATTGGATTTGACCGATAGAATCAATCCTATTGAAAGGACAAATATGATTATATAGGTCAATTGGGTTTTCATACTACCTGTTTTTCACAAATGTCGCGGAAAAAAATATCTTATTCTATTTTTTAATATTTTTTTTATATTTATTGCTATGCAACTCGTTTGAAGCATGTTGTATTATAATAAAGAAAGGCTGAACTCATTGAAGAATCCAGCCTTTCTTTTATTTCTTGTCTGTAAAACTTATGCTTCTGCATTTTCTGCGGGGATAACAGAAACTGAACGTCTGTCTTCCTTGCCCACTTTGAACTTTACAGTTCCATCTACTAAAGCGAAAAGAGTGTGGTCTTTTCCCATACCGATGTTGTCACCCGGATGGAATTCAGTACCTCTTTGACGAACGATGATGTTACCTGCCTTGCAAGTTTCGCCACCAAATATCTTAACGCCTAATCTCTTACTCTGTGATTCGCGGCCGTTCTTAGAACTACCGACACCTTTTTTATGTGCCATTTCTTCTTACTGTTTTAATTGATTAAGCTACTACTTCTGTGATTGTTAACTCTGTGAATTGTTGACGGTGACCGTTCAACTTGCGATAACCTTTTCTTCTTTTCTTGTGGAAAACGAGAACTTTATCGCCTTTTACCATGTTTGATACGACTTGGCAAACAACCTTTGCGCCTTCTACGGTGGGAGCACCTACGGTAATGTTGCCGTCTTTGTCTACCAAAAGAACTTTGTCAAACTCTACTGTTGTACCGTTTTCTGCATTCTGGATGTGGTGTACAAACAGTTTCTTGCCAGCTTCTGCTTTGAATTGCTGGCCGTTGATTTCTACAATTGCGTACATTTCTTATATATAATGTATAAGTTAGCTCCGTCGGGTGGTCTCTAATCACTTAGAAAGCACTTGGTCGAACCCGGTGCGGAATAATCGGGCACAAAAGTACTCTTTTTATTCTAATCGGGCAAATGTTCTTTTGCTTTTTTATTTTTTTGTATACATGGCTCTTTAATTTGAGGTAGCTAGAAGGAGTTTGGAGAGTGTAAACCTCTACTTGAGCATCCTGAAGTTGACAACTGTATATGGCAAGTTGACAGACTCTTGTGTCTAATCTGACAGACACTTGTGTTCAGCCCGACAGACACTTGTGTTTAATCTGACAGACACCGGAGTCTGTCGCGATAGGCACCGGAGTCTGACAAACATGCCGGAGAAGGTGTTCACCGCCACTCTCCGAAGGGAAAAGAAGTTTCACCGGAAATGCCGATGGATAGGGCGTTTCAGAAAAAGGTGAAAGATATGGAAGCACAATAATGCAAGTAAAACAAGCCGGGTACAGGTCATCTCATGCAGCTGCAAAGGAAAGGCACGGGAATGAAAATGTCAAGCTTTACGTCAACAGGGCTCTCTTTTTGATGTCTTCAAGATTATGACGAACTGGATAAAGCTCTCTATTTTCTTTATGAAAGAAGTTATAGGATGGCTTCCGCTATAAAATGAATTTTATCATATAGATACAGGCCAACGCCAGCGCGGCAATGATTTCTTCTTTGTCTGTCTGTTCTGTCTCTTCCGTCCTTTCCGTCCTTTCTTTTTTGGCTCAGGGCTTCCGGGTCTACCGGTTGCACGGCCATGATATAAAGGACTGCAAGAATGAAGAGTGTCTGGAATGGGTGAAAATACTCTACACGCTTATCGTCGATGAAGTCTCTAATCATGTATTCCGGACGGTAGAGGAGTTCCAGAAGGGTACGCCCAAAAACGTTGTCTATATTGAATAAGCCTCCGGCAATGTTTTTAAGAGTGTTACTCAACCGGTAGCGTGGAGTGTTGCGGCTTTGTCCGCAACGGTTGCAGTAGTTGCCAGTATAGGTGGTGCCGCAATTCAAGCGGGTGCAGGTTGCGTTACCGGCAGGAGGAGTTTTTCAATCTTGAATATGAGGAATGCTCCTCTTGTATTGTCGGCAGCTCTTCCAAAGTGCTCATTATTTTCCGGTGGGGGTACTTCTCCAGCTCTTTGACAGTGGTTACTCCGTGGGTAATCCCGGCAAAGTCTATTCCGGCTGCTTGGGCTGTTTCTGCATCTACCGTGCTGTCGCCTATATAGAGGGTCTCGGCTTTGCTGACATGCAGTCGTTTAATGGCAAGGAGCAGCCCTTCGGGGGATGGCTTGGCGGCTTTCACGTCTTCACCACCCACGATAATCTCCATAAAGTCTGCGGGAAAATGCTGGTCGAGGAGTTCCTTGATGCGGAATCGGTATTTGGTCGAGATGATTCCGATGCGGGCGCCGGAGTCCTTCAGCGCAGTCAGTACGGACTTGGTTTCCGGAAAAAGCATCGTATTGACAGTCATATGCGTGTCGGCCTCTTTTCGGTATTCCGCCTTGAATCCTGCCAGTTGTCCGGCATCTGTCATACCGGTGAGGATGGAAAAAGAGGCTTCCAGAGTCTTGCCGATAGTACGTTTGATGTCATCATCCGTCACCTCTGTATATCCGTGACGGGTCAGTACGTTGCGGAAACAAGTGACGATTCCGCGGGAAGAATCAGCAAGCGTATAGTCAAAGTCGAAAAGATAGGTCGTGTAATTCATTGTGACTTTTTGTGGCAAAGATAGTGTAAAGTATATTTTTGTAAAATTAAAAAGAGGATTAATCGGAAATTTGTATTATTTTTGTTTGCGTGAGTTCTGTTTAAAAGTTGCAAGATGTGTAAGTGTTTTCTTCGGTTGGGTTGTTACACTATACATGTTAACTCTATAATGTTATGAATTTGATAAAGTCTTATTGTTGGGTTGTAGTCTTTTCATTCTTTGGGGCATGTACCCCGCAAGTGTCGGACATGAAAAGTGTGTCTTATACAGAGTTCGTGAATCCCTTTATCGGTACGGATTTTACCGGAAACACCTATCCGGGTGCCCAGGCGCCGTTTGGCATGGTGCAGCTCAGTCCTGACAACGGACTGCCGGGCTGGGACCGTATTTCCGGATATTTTTATCCGGACAGTACCATTGCAGGCTTCAGCCATACCCATCTCTCCGGAACCGGCGCTGGTGACTTGTATGACATCTCTTTTATGCCGGTGACATTGCCTTATAAGGAGGCGGAAGCTCCGCTCGGCATTCACTCTTTGTTCTTTCATTCGGAAGAATCGGCAAGCGCCGGATATTATCAGGTGCGTCTGAAAGATTATAATATCAATGTAGAGTTGACGGCCACCGAGCGTTGTGGCATTCAGCGGTATACTTTCCCAAAAGCCGATGCTGCCGTTTTCCTGAACTTGAGGAAAGCTATGAACTGGGATTTTACCAATGATTCTCATATAGAAGCTGTCGATTCGGTAACGGTGCAAGGTTACCGTTACTCTGACGGTTGGGCACGCGACCAGCGCCTCTACTTCCGTACACGTTTCTCCAAACCGTTTGCTGCGATGCAGCTCGATACGGCTGCCATAGAGAAAGACGGCAAGCGGATAGGGACATCCGTCATTGCACGATTTGACTTCCGGACTAAGGAAGGGGAGCAGATTCTTGTCAGTACTGCCATTTCCGGTGTGAGTATGGAAGGGGCGGCACGTAATCTGGCAGCCGAAGTACCCGATGATGATTTCGACAAATACCTGGCTGCTGTGCAGGATGATTGGAACGAACATTTGTCCCGGATAGAAATAAAATGCGATGACCGCGATGAGAAAGTCAAGTTCTATACGGCTTTGTATCATTCGATGATTGCTCCTACCATTTACAGTGATGTGGATGGTGCCTATTACGGTCCAGACAAGCGAGTGCACCGGGCAGAGGGCTGGACAAATTACAGTACTTTCTCCTTGTGGGATACTTACCGTGCGGCTCATCCTCTCTATACCTTTATTGAGCCGGAGCGGGTGAACGATATGGTGAAGTCCTTCCTCGCTTTCTTCGAACAGAACGGCCGCCTTCCCGTATGGAACTTCCAGGGAGGTGAGACCGATATGATGATAGGATACCACTCTGTGCCGGTCATTGTAGACGCTTATCTGAAGGGTATTGGGGATTTTGATGCGAAAAAGGCCCTGGAGGCTTGTGTGGCTACTGCCAATATCGATTCCTATCGTGGCATCGGGCTGTATAAGAAATATGGCTATGTTCCTTATAATGTGACGGATTGGTATAATTCGGAAAACTGGTCACTTTCCAAGACTTTGGAATATGCATACGATGACTATTGCATAGCCCGTATGGCAGAGAAGCTGGGCGATAAGGAGGTTGCGGACGAGTTTTATAAGCGTTCCCGTAATTACCGGAATGTCTATAATCCGGTAAGTTCTTTCATGCAGCCCCGTGATGACAAGGGAGAGTTTATCCAGAACTTCTCGCCGGATGACTATACTCCGCACATATGCGAGAGCAACGGCTGGCAGTACTTCTGGTCTGTGCAGCAGGATATTGACGGTCTGATAGCTTTGACCGGAGGCAAGGAACGGTTTGCCCAGAAATTGGACAGCATGTTTACTTACAATCCTTCTTCAGATGATGAGCTGCCTATTTTTAGCACTGGGATGATTGGCCAGTATGCGCATGGAAATGAGCCCAGCCATCACGTCGTCTATCTGTTCAATGCTGTGGACCAACCTTGGAAAACCCAAAAATATGCAGCCCGGGTGATGCATGAACTCTATTTGAACACTCCTGCCGGTTTGTGTGGCAACGAGGATTGCGGACAGATGTCTGCATGGTATGTGTTCAGCGCGATGGGATTTTATCCGGTAGACCCGGTTCGCGGAAAATATGAAATCGGTACTCCCCTATATCCGGAAATGAAGATGCACCTGCCCGGTGGAAAGACTTTTACGGTACTGGCACCGGCGGTGAGCAAGGAAAACTGCTACATCCAATCTGTAAAACTCAACGGTAAGAGCTATAGTAAAAGTTATATTACGCATGAACAGATTATGGATGGAAGTGTTTTCGAATTTGAAATGGGGGATAAGCCAGGTCAGGCATGGTACCGCTCCCGATAACCGGCTAAAATATGGATGAACATTTCGACTTGACATATAAATCCCTTTTCCGCAGGTATTACTCTAACCTGCTGTTCTACGCCACACACATTGTGGGAGAAGAGGATGCGGAAGATGTGGTACGGGATGTTTTTGTGGAATTGTGGAAGCGGAAAGATACTATAAAGGTGGGGGCAAATCCAAGCTTTTCTGTATAGGGCGGTGTATGCCCGTGCCTTGAACGTTCTGAAGCACCGGGACATTGTAAGTGGCTATGAGGCTGTCATGCTCGAAATCCATAAAAAGAGGGTTGGGTTCTATCAGCCCGACAGCAATGATGTGGTGAAACGGATAGAGGATGCCGAGCTCAGGAGGAAGCTGTCAGATGCCATCAATGAATTGCCGGACAAGTGCCGGATGGTATTCAAACTCAGCTATCTGCATGATATGAAGAATAAGGAGATAGCTGATACGATGGGGGTATCATTGCGTACGGTGGAGACCCACATGTACAAGGCTTTGAAGTTGCTGCGCGACAAACTGGGGTATCTGGACTTGTTGTCGGCCCTGTTTTTCATCGGGAAAGTAAGCCATGAAATCCGTGAGATGACAGTGATGAATATGGGTAACTATGCCCATGGCAACCAACCCATCCAGCACATGATTTACCTTTATAACTACACCGGGGAACCTTGGAAGGCTCAATATTGGCTTCGTCAGGTTATGAACCGCATGTACACTGCCGGTCCCGACGGTTATTGCGGTGACGAGGACAACGGCCAGACTTCCGCGTGGTATGTCTTTTCCGCACTCGGTTTTTATCTGGTCTATTCGGGTACGGACGAATATGTGCTGGGTGCTCCTCTGTTCCGGAAGGCCACACTCCGTTTCGAGAACGGCAGGTCCCTTACTATTGACGCTCCGGATAATTCACAGGAGAACATGTATATCGAGTCTCTCACGGTGAACGGTGTGGATTATTCCAGGAACTACCTGAAGCATGGCGATTTGCTGAATGGCGGTACCTTGAGGTTTGATATGGGCAGCCGGCCTAATATGAAGAGAGGTACGCAGCCGGAAGACTATCCTTATTCTTTCTCGAATGAGCTGAAGAAGTAAAGAGTAGTAATAATATTGTAAGAAAAGGGTTGCTTCGGAAATAAGTTGAGATATCATTTTGTTATTTGCTATCTGTGTTAGGGATGGCTTTCTTGAATCGGGTGAGAATAGATATTTACTTCGTTAGTAATATTGAGCAAAATGATATATTGACTTGTTTTCGGGGGAACTTTTTTTAAAAAGGCTCTAATGATAAAAAAGATACTTTTTTAGTAAGTGCAGCGGTTTTCGTTACTCCATGGAATCGGCTATTCTGGATAAGGACAATCCTGCCAGGTTGCTCTACCGCACCCGTGAGTATCTGCTTGTGCCTGCTGCTCCTTATGAGTTGCAAGGTGATGTTCCCAACGTGGTGCTCCCTTGTGCGGCATTGCAGGATGGAGAACGTGTAGCTGTATGCTACGGTGCAGCCGATACGGTAGTGGGGCTTGCCTTTGGCTATATCCGCGAGATTCTGGAGTTCACGAAGCGCACAAGTATTTTATAAGTACCAAGCAGTGGGCAGGCGCTTGGTATTGCTGAAAAGCGTCTCGCGTAACTGTTTTATACTTAGTGTAATATCACTGCAAAGCTGCTGCATGCTTTTTGCAGTGCTACTGCAAAGCCGTTGCAGCGTCACTGCAAAGCTGATGCAGCGCCACTGCAAAGCTGTTGCAGCGCTACTGCAAAGTAGTTTGCAGTGTCACTGCAGACCGTTTGCAGTAACTTTGCAGAGTGCATGCAATGACACCGGCATGGGCAGCATGCTCACTAACTCCAGATTCCGAGTAGCAGGGATAATAACTTTCGCTTCTTGCGTTCTTATTAAGTCAAAAATGACCATTATCGCTATAACTGCCAAGACCTTGGTGCAAAAGTTGTATATTCTTCGGGAAGTACGATATGGTGAGGGCAGTAAAGTATGTATGTAAACAAAGCGTGATGGTATTTGACCGTCACGCTTTGTATGGCTTGCCATTAAAAGTTGTTAGAGAGAATTGTTAGCGGATTTATTTCATGGCTTCTACGGTGTATCCTTGTTGCTTCAGAAGGTTCAACACTCCGTTGTCTCCGGGCAGGTGTCCGGCGCCGACTACGAAAAGGGTAGGGGCTTCTGTCATGATGGCAGGCATCTTTTCAACCCATGCCTTGTTGCGGTTGTCCAGCAATGCTTCCATCTCTCCGGGCAGCGGGTCGCATGAATTGCCGTCGCGCTCTTCCATCAGTTGCAGCATGGCATCCAAATCTTGCTTTTCATAAGCGGCAATCAGGCGTTTGCTTTGGTCGATGCCTTTCTCAATGTCACTGATGGCGCAGTAGAGGAGGTTTGCCTGGCGTTGCAGCGTCTGGCTGTTGAACAGAATGTCTATTTGTGACTGGGCTGTTTCCAGACCACCAACTTTCTTGCCTTGCTGTCCGGCCTGCTGCTGGAAGTAAGTGTCAAGCTGTTCTTGCGGGTTGAAGCCCGGAGTATGTTTCATGTATAGCAGGACGACAAGCTGCTGGTTGATGGCAGCCGGTTTCAGTTGTGCCAGCATGGCAATGTCCACCATCATGTTTTCCTTGACGGCTTTGCCCACTTCTTCGTATTGTTCGGGAGTAAAGAGGCTTTGCAGCGTGGTGTCTTTGGGCATCATCATCTGCTGTTGCATGCTTTGCATGAAGGCGGGTGTCGCCATTTCGCTCATCACGACCTCCCCGTAGACTTGGGTGGTTTCGTTCATGGCCTGCGGCATGGCGGCAATGCTGTCCTTGATGCTGAGTGGAGAGAGATGGTAAGTACCGAAAATATAGGATGGTTTCTCTAATCCTTTACCGGATACTTTCCATAAAAGTTGTGCATTGGCGCTCAGCGCAATGCTGATGAATAAGAGGATACCTAAAAGTTTCTTCATTGTTTTCTTCTTTTAATTGTTTCTGGACTATCAGTCGGGATAGAGTAAGGAAAATCACAAGAAGGGAAAAATCAGTATTACTTTATTCTGCCTCCGCAGAGCCAGTGTTGGGTGTAATATTTTTCCCGGAGGTTGCTGACTATGACTCCCCGGCTGGTACTGGCATGTATAAACTTGCCGTCTTTGAGGTAGATGCCCACATGTGCCACTTTCTTGCGGGAAGCACGGCTGGTGAAGAACACCAAATCTCCCTCACGCAGGTTGCGGCGGGAGATTTTGCTGCTCTCTTTCAGTTGCCCGTCTGTGCTTCTCGACAGACGGGTGTGGTAAACTTTCTTATACAGTTGCGATACCAGTCCGGAGCAGTCCGTTCCACGTTTGCTGTCGCCACCTGCACGATAGGGCGTGCCTATCCATTCGGAGGCATGGATGTACAGCTTGTGGTTGTCCCGCAGTTCAATATCCACTCCCAAACGGACGGATGCCTGTGCCAGGGCTTTGTAGTCCAGCCGTGGCGCGGAGGTATGGCAGGAACTTAGACCTATCAATATTGCGGTAAAGGTTACTATATAAGAAAGATATTTTTTCATGCTTCCACGTTTTTTTCTTCTACTGTTTTTTCTTCTTTTTCCGTTATTTCTTCTACGGCAGCTTCTGCTTTTACTACCGTTTCTTCTACTACGGCCTCTTCCTCCACGCCGACGTTGAAGTAAGCTTCCAGTTCCTGCTCGGCAGAGTTGCCCTCATTCCGTATATCGCGGATAATAACACCGTTTTCCAGCAATGCAATACGCGGACAAACGTCCACAGTGTGATTCAGGTTATGGCTGGAAATGATGACAGTGGCTCCGTGTTCTTCATTGTATCTTTTCAGCAAGTGTTTGATTACGGCTTGCGAACTGGGGTCAAGGAAGTTGAACGGTTCATCCAGAATCAACAGTTGCGGATGATGTAGCATAGCGGAGATGATGCCTATTTTCTGCTTGTTTCCGGCAGAATAGTTGCGGATGAATTTCTTCTGTCCCATCACTTCGCCGTTCATGAAGCGTTCGAAGGGAAGCAGGCGTTCGTCTACTTCCTCTTTCTTCAGACCATACATCTTGCCGATGAAGTAGAAGTATTCTTCGGGGGTGAGGTAGTCTATCAGGAAGCCGTCGTCTATGAAGGCTCCCGTGAAGCTCTTCCAGTCCTCGCTTTTGCTGACGTCAATGTCATTGATGGTTACATTGCCACGGTCTGCCCGCAGCAAATCAAGAATAAGGCGGAAGAGGGTGGTCTTGCCTGCACCGTTGTTGCCCACCAGTCCCAGCATATCGCCTTGCCCGATGGTGTAGTTCTCTATATCTACGGCCTTTTTTGTACCGAAATTCTTTTGCAAATTGTTGATGTGTATCATGTTAGCGATTGATGTTTAATGATTTCTATTTCTGTCTACTGTCCCTGAAGCCTTCCATATTCTTGTAGCGGCGTTTCATGAGTCGGTGATATACATTCATCAGCCAGAATTTGGAAGTGGCGATAAATGCCACGCCGATGCCGATAAGTATCCAGGGGGTAACTTCCTTGCCGAAAATGGTATTCAGAGCAAAAAGCAGAAGTAAAGGTATGCCGAAGGCGCCTCCTGCAATCAGGTTCTGCAGACCGGTACCTATATTCTGTCGGCTGGTCATTTTGGAATTCAGGTCGGTGGTCTTGTTGTTGTAGACCGCCAACTGGAACAGACAACAGTATACAGCGCCCGGAATGAATATCAGCCATGCAATGCAACCGAGTACGGATACCTTGCCGGTAACCATACCTGGAATCATCAGAATCGTAGGGATGAGCAATGCAATGCTGTACAGTATGTATTTGGCACGCAACAGCGAATAGATGGATTCTTTGCGGCTCATCAGTCCGTCAATGTAGTTGCCTTCGTAGCTCATCAGTCCGCTCAAAAACATGATACCGAAGATGATATAGTTATAGAGAACGAAGAAATCTCTCATGCCTCCGTCATAGATGTCGGAAAAACTGATGATGCAACTGAACATTATTACTACGCCGGTGATGGAATAGAGCGAACGCTTGCAAATTTTGTTGCGAAGCAATAACTTGAGCTCCAGCCTCATGTATTCGCCTATTTCGCCATACCGGTCGAGGAATTTGTATTCGGATACGTGCTTTATCCGTGTATCTTCCACTTTGTTCAGTTCATTGTAGATGAGTTTCTGCATCAGAGTGCGGTTGATGAACCACATGAGGGCGATGGCGACCAGCACACCGATGAATGACAGAATATTGCCGGTGATGAACCCTTCTCCCAGATTGACAAAACAGTCGAAAAGTGGACTGTTGTCCGGAATGAATAGTGCAGCGGCAATGCCACCGTATACTACTGCCGGTAATGCCAGCCACCAGATGCGCTCGCCCATCAGTGTGCGGCACAGCAGGAACCAGTAGTTATTGAATACCATCAGCAGCCAGATGCCGATGCAATAGGTCAGCACACCACTGATTCCATAGAATTTGGTGACGGTGATGATGGAAAACGGAACAAACAGAAACAGCCAGAACAGGTTGAAGCCGTCCAGTGCGGAACGGATTAGCAGGAAATCTATAAGACGGTTCCGTTTGATGGGAAGCAGCAGGTAGGGTTTTACTTCCTGGGTGGGCGTTTTTTGGAAAGGCAAGCGTATAAGGAAATCCAGCACGAGGACAAATATCAATCCGGAGTTCATTACGTGATAGGCTTCTGTGGCACCGCCGTCAAAGGCGAATGCAAAGGTCGTACCGAAGAATATCAGGTAACCGGCCCAGAAGACGAACATGAAGTACATCCAGAATTTTCCGAATTTACTTTTTTCGTACATCGGATTTCGTTTCTCCGCCAGTTTTCCGTGTTTGCGCAAATCTAAGAAAAGACTCATGGTATTTGTATATATATAGTTGGTATGAAAAAGGCTGCGCTGCCTTTCATCGAACAACGCAGCCTTCTGTGTGTATGGCTCTCTTATTCTTTGTCGGGAGTTTCAGGACTGATCATTGATACCTCAATCTCATTCTTCTGCTTGAACAAGTCATCGGTGAATTTCTGAATGTCCTTCACGGTGATGCTGTTGACAATCTGTTCGTAATCCTTTATCGGATTCATGCCGGTGAACAGGTACTCGTCAATGCTTCCCAGCCAGTAGCTGTTCTCCTTCAAGTCTTCGGCATGTTTCTTCAGCATGAACTCCTTCACTTTATTCAGGTCTCCTTCCGACGGACCTGCTTTGGCGATGTTGCCGAGTTCTGCAAAGATAATCTGCATCAGCTTTTCTCTTTTTGCCGGGGCGGTTTCGAATATAATCTGTAGAAGGGCCTTTTCTTTCGGATACTTGCTTAACTGGCCGCCTACATATACACCGTATGTGCCACCTTCGTCTTCACGTACCTTGGCTGTATAAACCAAGTCGAGAATCTGGCTGGTCATATCCAGCAGGATGTCATTTTTTAGGTCGTATTTGCAGTCACCGTTTAGCAGGACAAAATTCGACGCTTTAGCAGTTTCCTGTTTCCTTATGAACTCGTTCTTGTAAACTCCCTGGCGCATGTCGACTTTATTGTCCTTGAATGTTTCGGTAAACTTGCGATTGGTGGCAGGCAGTGCACCCAGGTACTCGGCGATGAGTGGTTTCATTTCCTCTACATTCACATTTCCTACAAAGATAAAGGTAAAATCGCTGGCGTCTTTGTAGCGGTCTTGATACATGGACAGAATCTTGTCATAATCCATCTTGTCAATCATGTCCGCCTTTATTCTGGCTCTTCTGGGATGGTGCATGTAAATACTGGCCGAGATAGAATCACTGAATGCTACCTGGGGATTCATTTCCATATTCTGCAAGGCAGCTTTGTTGCGGTTCTTGTAGGATGCAAAGGCATCGTCGTCACGGCGTGGAGCGGTGAATGTCAAGTAAGTGAGCTGCATCATTGTTTCGAAGTCTTTCGGTGAACAGCTGCCATTGACGGTTTCTGTCTTGTCACCGATACCATAGCCGACAGAGGCTTTTTTGCCGGCCAGGACTTTTTCCAGGTCTACGGCACTGAAATTACCCAGACCACCTACACTCACTGCATCCAATCCGTTGATGTTGATGATTTCCGAGTCGGGGAACAGGGAACTACCGCCCAGGCTGACTCCCTTCATGCGGATTTCGTCTGCCTTGAAGTCTGTTTTCTTGATAATGATTTTGACTCCGTTGGAGGGTGTCAGCGTTGTAGTGCCGAATGTATCGTCCGTCTGTTCGGATACAATCTTTCCGCCTTTCGGGGCTTCGGCCATCAAAGGTTCGTCTGATACCTTGTCTACGTAGGCAGTCAGCTTTTCAGCTTTAATATCCTTCAGGATTTTCTTGATTGCATCTTTTGTCGGCATTTTCAGGCCTTCTTTGTCCGGTCCGAGGATGGCAACCACTTGGTTACTGTCTGTCACAAGGGCTTGTATCATTTGGTTCAGTGCGGCAACCGGAATGGCGGGGGCTATCTGATTGATGATGGTGTATTCGTTCTCAATGCCCGGAATAGGTTCGTTGTCGAGGAAATGGCGGACGTATTCATTCACGTACTCTTCATTCTTGCGTTTGTCACGTTCGTTATAGGCAGATTCCAGTTGGCGCAGATATTCGGCACGGGCACGGTTGTATTCCGTTTCCGTAAAGCCGAATTGGCGGGCACGTTCTGTTTCGCGCAGGAGAGTGGCTATTCCGTTTTCTATGGCATCTTCCTTGCAGACAACGACACCGGTGAAGGCATCTTTGGTTTTGGCTACGAAGAAGTCATCGTCATAAGTGGCGGCATATATATAAGGAGGATTGGCGGTCTGTACCAATTCGTTCAGACGTGCATTCAGCATATTGTTGATGAGAGTGGTTGCATAATTCTGTACCAGATAGCCCATGTCGCCTTTCTGCTCGTCAGGAGTGGCTTCGTGCTTGTTGAAGAAGAGGGCTTGTACATTGGACTGTTCCTTGTCCTGATAAACCAATACGATAGGCTCCTTGTTGTCGTTTACCGGATAGTACTCACGTTTGGCGGCATTGGGCTGGGCGGGAATATCAGAAAACATTTTCTTGATTTGGGCTTCGATGGCATCCACATCTATATCACCAACTACCACAATACCCTGCAGGTCCGGACGGTACCACTTTTCATAGTAGTCTCTCAAAGTTTGCGGTTTGAAGTTCATTACGACCTCCATTGTTCCGATAGGGAAACAAGTGGCATACTTCGTTCCTTCGAACATGACTGGAAGCATCTTTTCCTGGAAACGTTGTATGGCGCTCATACGGGTACGCCATTCTTCGTTGATGACTCCGCGTTCCTTGTCTATTTCCTTCGAGTCCAGAGTTAAATCGTTACTCCAGTCGTGCAGAATCAGCAGGCAGGAATCGATGGCTCCCGGAGTAGTGACCGGCACATTGGAAATGTTGTATACGGTTTCGTCTACGGAAGTATAGGCGTTCAAGTTCTCACCGAATTTCACCCCGATACGCTCCAGGTATTGTTTCAGTGCATCACCGGGGAAGTGGGTCGTTCCATTAAAACACATGTGTTCCAGGAAGTGGGCAAGGCCGCGTTGGTCGGCTTCTTCCTGAATGGAGCCTACCTTCTGGGCAATGTAAAAGTCGGCCCGGTTTGCGGGTTGTCCGTTCTTGCGGATATAATAGGTCAATCCGTTGTCCAACTTTCCGATACGGACATTTTTGTCGATTGGGATAAGCGGCATTTGCTGTGCAAATACCTGCTGAAAATTGCAGCAAAGAATTAATGCTACAATCCATAAACCACGTAATAGATGTTTCATCTTATTATAAATTTAAATTGTTCTTGAACTATCTGTCGGACAGTCCTTAGATAAATCACAACTTTTGTTGTTTTTTTCGGATTCCATTCCGGATAAATGGAATTTATCTGACTGCCTCCCGGATGCGGACTAATTTGGTTAGCAGGTCTTCCAGCAGGTCGAGTTTCAGCATGTTGGCACCGTCACTTTTGGCTACGGTGGGATTTTCGTGAGTTTCGATGAACAGTCCGTCTACTCCTACGGCGACACCGGCTTTGGCTACGGTTTCGATAAGTTGCGGCATACCTCCCGTGACACCACTGGTTTGGTTGGGCTGTTGCAGGGAGTGTGTTACATCCAGAATGACGGGGAAACCGAAGGTCTGCATTTCGGGGATGCCACGATAGTCAATGACTAAGTCCTGATAACCGAAAGTAGTTCCGCGTTCCGTCAGCATGACGTTTTTATTGCCTGCTTCCACAACTTTATCAGCTGCAAAGCGCATGGCAAGCGGAGAGAGGAACTGCCCTTTCTTGATGTTGATGGTTTTTCCGGTTTTGGCAGCGGCTACAAGTAGGTCTGTCTGCCGGCAGAGGAAGGCGGGAATTTGCAGAATGTCCACATATTCGGCAGCCGTAGTGGCTTCTTCGGCTGCATGAATGTCGGTCACGGTAGGTACTCCGAAGGTGGTGTGTATTTTTTGCAGTATTTTCAGGGCCTTTTCGTCGCCGATGCCCATAAAGGAATCTAGGCGAGAACGGTTGGCTTTGCGGTACGATCCTTTGAATACGTATGGGATTTGCAGTTTTTCTGTGATGGTCACGATACGTTCGGCAATACGCATTGCCATTTCTTCCCCTTCAATGACGCAAGGGCCTGCTAGTAGGAAGAAGTTTCCGGCAGGATTATTCTTTAATTCAATCATAAGTTGTTGCTGATTAAGTATTTTTAATTGGGTATAATCAATGTTATCGCTTCGTGTAGTATGCTGATATCCAGCGGAAAATGACGATCGAGAATACGTCCGTCCAAATCGACAGAGGCATTTTGCGCACGCAGCACTTTTACTTTTTGCGTACGGTAGGGCATCACTACCTTGTGGTTCAGAATCCGCCCTTGGATAAGCATCCACAATCCCGACCATAGTTGCAGCAATTCGGGACGGTAAATGACAGAAACATCCAGCCAGCCATTATAGGGCACTGCACTAGGCGCTTGTCCGTATCCCCACGCACTGCCTATGCAGACAGTCATGATGCGTCCGCGTATGTGCTCGCCGTTTATCTTGAGATGCATGCGGTATAGCTTCCGTTCGAAGATAATGGATAGCAGTGCCATGAAGTAGGAGAGGAACTTCACTCCCCAGAAACGCCTGCACTGGTCAGTGATTTTCACGATACGGGCTCCTAAACCTATGTTGATGGCATTGAGAAAGTAGCGTGTCAGATGCTTTTCACCATCGTAATAATAGCAGGTACCCACGTCTATTTTCCGACGGCGGTTGTTGATGATGCAATCCACCGCTTTCTTGTAGTCCGAACTCATTTCCCAATAGTCGGCAAAGTCATTTCCTATGCCATTGGGGATGATGCCAATGGCTATATTTTCCTTGTCTGGTGCATTGGAAAGCATGATGCCGTTAATGACATCATTCAGTGCGCCGTCACCGCCTACAACAACAATGGTGCGGTAGCCGTTGTTGGCAAGGATACCTGCCAGACGTTCTACCGAACCGAACCCTTCGGATTGCACATAGTCGTAAGGAACACCTTTGCTGTCCATGTATTCTTTGATTTCTTTCCACCGTTTCTGCACTTTCCGCGTTCCGGCTTTGGGGTTGTATATCACTCCCAACTTTTTGGGTTCTGCACTCATGATTCTATTTACAATTTGGCTATTTACGATTTAAATCACTTGGTCACTTTCTCATTTTATCATTCTTCCAATTTCTTCTTTACAAAAGCTATCTTTTCTTCCATTGGGCATCGGACATTCATCCAGTGGATGGTAAAACCGCGCCGCTCCATGCCGCGAAACCAAGTCATCTGGCGTTTGGCAAATTGGTGGATGGCTGTTTCCAGTTGTGTGAACATTTCTTCATAGGTTAGCTTGCCGATGACATAAAGTGTCAGATACTTGTATTCCAGTCCGTAATAGATAAGGTCATCCGGTTGGATGCCTTGCTCTATCAGACGGCGTACTTCGTCTATCATTCCTTCTTCTAGGCGCTGGCGTAGGCGGCGGGTGATTTTCTTCCGACGTAGTTCTCGGTCGATGTCAACACCTATGATGAGGCTGTTTAGCTGGGGAAAGGAACGTTCGTCTACTGGGGTATGGGCATAATATTCTTCGATTTCGATGGCTCGTATGGCACGTTTGGCTGTGTCCAGGTCTGTGCTATTGTGCAGGCTTTTGTAACCTTTCAGTATGTCGGTCAGTTCTTCCAGCGATTTGTCTGCTAGACGGGTGCGCAACTCGGAATTCTCGGGTACAGGTAGCAAACGGTAGCCTCTCAGCACTGATTCGAGATACATTCCGGTTCCTCCACATACAACGGGCAGGCGGCCTTTGTGTTTAATACTCTCGTAAGCATTCAAGAAATCACGTTGATACTCGAAAACATTGTACTTATATCCCGGGTCGACTATGTCGATGAGGTGATAGGGAATCTGTTTTCCATCGACGGTATAGTCGGCAAGGTCTTTGCCGGTGCCCAAGTCCATTCCCCGGTAGATTTGCCGTGAATCGGCACTGATGATTTCCGTATGGAGTTTGGCGGCCAAAGCGGCTGCAAATGGAGTCTTTCCCGAAGCGGTAGGCCCTAATATGGCGATTAAATCATAGTCTGGCATATATAAGTTCTTGTTAATCTCACTACAAAGATAGTGCAAACCGAATGCAGAATAAAATGAACTCATTTATTTTTTATGCTAAGGTGTGGCTTATCTTCTTGTTAGTGCAAAGATAATGCAAACTGGGAGTATAATGGAAAGAACTTGCTTATTTTTTTACGTGATGTTATACCTTCTTTTCTACTTTGAAGCAAAAAAAGTGAAAAAGGACGTGAAAACGAGTATTTATCTTATTAAAATGTGTTATGAAACATGCTTTTTTTCTTGGAAAGTTTGTCAATATCCCAAAAAAACGTACATTTGCAATGTGTTTTTCATAGTATTAGATTTAAGGTTAACAAAGGTTGGAGTACAGCGGTACTCCTTTTTTTATGCCCTAAACTGAACTTTGGCACATTTTTGGGGACGGTAATCAGGGCATAGTCCTTTCCGACAAGTTCACGGCATTGGTCGTTATGTTCTTGGATAGTTTGAATAAGTGTACGGACAACTTCCGGTGCTTGGTCTTGTCCGAAGAACTTTTTCTGCAACAGGCGGGCGGTGATGAACTGCCCTTGTTCTTCCAGTTCATTGAAAGTCTGGTGGAGTTTGATTCTTGCATCCTCGATATAAGCATTCAAGTCGCAGGATTTTCGGCTTTTGCCTTTGGCGCACTCCTTCGCCTGATTCCACAAGGCTGGTTCAATGCTTTTGGGATATTGTTTTCCACTCGTACACCGTTCACGGTGATACGCATACATACGGAGGCTTCCCCGTTTTTCAGCAGTTTGGCTTTCTTGATAAAGAAAAGCACATTGAATGAGTCTCTTTTCATGTTCCTACAGTTTTTCGTTGTACAAAAGTAGGAAACCATGCACGC
>NZ_JAMZEE010000120.1:0-553 GCF_024704895.1 Bacteroides muris (ex Fokt et al. 2023)
ACCAGCGTCTTGTCCACTTTCAGCACCTTGAACTTCTGCCCGAAGAAATGCGCCTTGAGAAAGACGGCTTTCGCATACACGTTCGATTCCTCGTACATCGTCAGGAATCTGTTCCATTCCACATCGTCGAAGCGCACCATCACACAGTGTATCTTCGGATTCAATTTGGGATTTCTCCCGTACTTGCTCTTCTTTTCCATTCTCTTGTTCTTTTAATTTTATGGCTTGTCCATTGTTTAATCTTTGATTAAGGAACCTTGAAATTATCCGACTGCGGAGGATAATTCTGCCCACGGCAGTGCTGGGATTTTCAGTTACTCGGAAGCATTCGGGTAACTGAAAATATACCTTGCTGTGTCTTTGAGGACACAAGAATCCTCCGCCTGTCGGATTGGTTTGTGAGTATAATAACTCATTTGGAATATCAGTCAAGCCGATGGAGTATATCCACCGACTTGATTGGTTCTACCGTAATTCGCTCAGAGTTTGCGCCACTGCTCGATATCCTCCCGGTAGGTTTCAAGGTGCAGGCGGGCGAGGTTCTCGATAAGTC
>NZ_JAMZEE010000121.1:0-538 GCF_024704895.1 Bacteroides muris (ex Fokt et al. 2023)
GCTCTTCATTAAAACAGAAAAACATCCTCAAAAAGAACTCTTAAAAGAATGCTGAATAAAATTTAAACAGGCTCTTATAGAATGTTTTATTCTCTTTCTTTGCGTTTCTCGCGCACGTATATATATAGTGTGTTGTTATTTTCTCTCTCTTTCCTTCCCTCAAAAATGATCGCTCAAAATATCTTTATGAATCAGATAGTTACAAAAAAAGTTTCGTTTTTATTAAAAGAAAATGGCAGATATGTTTGGCTTGTATTGCTAAATCCTATACCTTTGCAACCGCTTTCCAAGAGACGGAAAGTGGTGAAATTGAAATGCTGAAACAGAATTGTGGAAGGTGACGCAAAGAAAGAAAAAGATGAATTGAAACTTATTAATATTTCTCCTTATCTTTGTAGTCCGATTCGCAAAGAAGAACTTTTTCTTGTTTTGCTTTTCCTTATCCTTATTTAAAGGAGTCGAAAGGAAAGAAAGAAAAAAAACTTCCGGAAAAATTTGGAAGTTATGCTTTGAAGTTCTTACCTTTGCATCCGCTTTC
>NZ_JAMZEE010000122.1:0-526 GCF_024704895.1 Bacteroides muris (ex Fokt et al. 2023)
AAGTTAACCAAATCCTCCCGATTATGCAAGAGCATTTTGGACAAAGTATGAATCTGGCACGCATAAAACTTATGGCGTTGCTGCTCCATGCACTCTGCGTGGTGCAGACTGTCAGCCTCCACAAGCTTGCTGATGCGATGCCTACGGCTGTCGACAAGGATTCCAACCTCAGACGGCTCCAAAGATTCTTTGCCAAGTATGTTCTTGACCTTGATGTCATAGCCCGTATGATTTTCTCGCTGCTTCCTGTCAAGACAGGTCTTGTGCTCAGCATGGATCGTACCAACTGGAAATTCGGAGAGTTCAATATAAACATCCTTATGTTGGGCATAACCTATAAAGGGATTGCCTTCCCTTTGATATTCAGCCTTCTTCCGAAACGTGGCAACTCCAACTGGGAAGAACGCAAGAAAATTATGGAACGTTTTATCCGTCTTTTCGGAGCAGACTGCATCGACTGCCTTGTGGCAGACCGCGAGTTCATCGGAAAGGAATGGACAGGATGGCTCAACAGCCGTCGCATACG
>NZ_JAMZEE010000123.1:0-525 GCF_024704895.1 Bacteroides muris (ex Fokt et al. 2023)
GTTCATGGTTATCACACTGTCGTTTTCCAGAAAGAACACCCGCTGGTTGACGATGCGGTCGGGCACGGTGAACCACAACAGCGCATTCTCCGGAATGTTCGTATAGCTCTGCGTGGAATCGGCGGTGCCGCCGTATTCCAACGGCGAGAACGCGGCCGCATCCACATCCCAGTAGTGCAGCGTGTAAGGCCGCTTGAGCAGCCTTTTCAGTTTCGGGAACGTAAATGCCTGCGTCCGTTCCGGCCGGGGGATGAACTTGCGCACATGCCCGTGTGCATCCGCATGAAACGGGGCGGTGAGGAAGCGGAGCTGCCCTGCCGCAGGAGAATCCGCCACGATAAAGATGTTGTCGCCTCCCACCTGCCGGAACAGGCACGTCGTATCGGTGCGGCACCCCACGGCGACAGGCTCCCATTCATAATAGTTGTAGGCGCAGAGATAGACCTGACCCGAGGCATGCGCGAACTCACGGATGCGGTCGGTCGACACACGGACGTCGACGGGGCGGTCAAGGTACTCCATACT
>NZ_JAMZEE010000124.1:0-503 GCF_024704895.1 Bacteroides muris (ex Fokt et al. 2023)
AGCGGCGTAGACAAAAGAAAAGATAACAGGACTATAAATTATAGAAAAAGGTTGTGCCAACGTTTTGACACAACCTCTTTACTTATTCATCAGTTCAATACAAGTTCTGAATTACTTCTTCTCACAAGGTTTGTCACACTTGGCACCATCACATGCAGTCTTAGGACATACTGCTGAATCAGCTCCCTGGCAACATGCCTTTTTTGCAGAGTCACATACTTGTTCTGTTTTTGCTGCACAGCAAGAATCTACCTCAGTTGCATTAGAATCTGCTGCCTTCTTATTACCACAAGATGTCACCACGAAAGAAAACGCTACCGCAACGGCAGCCAATAATAAAACTTTAATCTTCATACTTTCAATTTGCTTTAAACGTTGATATAAAATTAGTTCGACGCAAATATAGCAAAAGTTTATGAGATTGCCAAAAGCAAAAGCCCCCTCGTCATTTCTGACTCGGGGGCTTCCTCTAAAACGGCGACTACCTACTCTCCCACTGTTAC
>NZ_JAMZEE010000125.1:0-498 GCF_024704895.1 Bacteroides muris (ex Fokt et al. 2023)
CAGAGCCTATGGTTCAACTTGCTTTCTGCAAAATCATGCTTAACAAAATTATTGTGTAATTTTTAAACAGTTTCTTATCACCGGCAAAATCGAACTCCCCTTCTTTCTGTTCATGAAAATTCCAAAAGACATAAAGACAGATAGTGTTCATTCCAAGTGCCTTACACATTAGAATCCGATGTTCCCAATATGGTTCGGGAATACGTGCATAATGCAATTCCGCCGCTTTTACCACAAAAGGTTCCCCATTCAGTAAAAAAGTACGTTTACCTATCTCAAAAGTTTCCTTAGAAGCAGCCGAATTTACTGGCCAATTGATGAATAGCAGAGTAAAAAAAAGAAAGACAATCTTGTTTTTCATTGGTCTGTATTTATTAGTTCACATACCGAAGACACAAAATCCCCTCTCCACCCTTATTCCTTTTAGAAGCTGTTTAAAATTTATTGAAGATAAACGTTATTGCAACGAATAATATATTGTAAATCAGTAGGTTATTT
>NZ_JAMZEE010000126.1:0-497 GCF_024704895.1 Bacteroides muris (ex Fokt et al. 2023)
GGTTGCTAAACAAACCAAAGCCCTATAGCTATTCGGAACGGTCGGTGTAAATGAAGTGGGTATAAGATGGAAAGATAATGCCCTTATCCGAGGAGGTCTCACGAACGCATGGTGAAGATGAGGTATTCGATGTACCATGACGGAGTAAAGCTTGTCGTGAGAAGTCAGCAGAGGTCATAGTACCCAAGACACGGGTTGTCTATAGGGAAGGACTGAATCGTGCAGTGCAACAGTAAATGACTGCTACCTTGAGAGTCTTTTGTAGTCAGATGTCCGAAAAGGAACTCTCTATTCACACGATAGGACGGAATCCGACAATAGAATAGAAGTGACGTATCTCGAAGGGATGGCTGAAAACAACTTGCCACACACCGTAAGGTGTAAAAGCACGAAACCGCCGTATGCCGAACGGCACGTACGGTGGTGTGGGAGGTCGGTAAATGTGAAAGTAGGAGGTAAATGCCTTTTATGAACAACATTTACCTCCTACCCAATTA
>NZ_JAMZEE010000127.1:0-496 GCF_024704895.1 Bacteroides muris (ex Fokt et al. 2023)
GGGCAAAGGATATGACGGAAAAATATAATGATGGTTGGCTATAATCTATTTATGGAAAATCTTTGAAATGAATCTGCCAAATTTGTGACTCTTATGGTTTTACTACCTACTTCAATTTGTTCTATATTGAATATTGTTCCTAAAGCGCCAGATGGGTCAAGTAGTATTTTAAAATCATACATATAATATGCTAACTGGAATAGAAAACTGATACCTTTTAATTGTTCACTAACGAATAAATATATACCATATCTGGGAAAAGTAATATCTACACTACTTTTCCCTTCAACTCTATATTCTATTATACCTTGTCCCTCACTTGCCAATCCTTTACTTGACAACGATGCTACTGGCATTGCGCTTGCTACCTCTTCCAATGTCGGTGATATGCTGTTGCCGTTTGCATCCAACCCACGTAGCCGTGCCGGAGTCCCCCCAGCCATCGCATTTTCTCTAATATCCTGCTTTTCTGCCATACTTAATACATTTTAGGGGC
>NZ_JAMZEE010000128.1:0-471 GCF_024704895.1 Bacteroides muris (ex Fokt et al. 2023)
TAGTCTGCGGAAGTCACCCGGAACTTCATCTCCTCGAAACCCTGCAGCTTGCCTTCGGCGTTCTTGGTGACGAAGTAGGTGGTCAGAATGTCATCGACAAACTGGCTCAATCCGTCAGCATCCGTCAAATCCGGGGTTATGGTGTAGCTACCGTCACCGTTGGCACTCCACTCCTTGACCGTACACCCACCTCCGGGAGAGGCACACATACGTCCCTTGAAGTAGGTAATGCGGTTATAGGCAATCTCCGGAACAAACAGACGTTTCCTAAATATGCCTTCCTCCATTTCCAGGATGCCATTCTTGTCGATGCACCCTCCGGAAATACCGGTGATGAACTCGCCGAACTTGACCCAATCTCCGAAGGTTATGGGGAAGGGGGTGCCGTCAGCTCTGTCTTTCCTCAGAAAAATCTTCTCCAATTCTTCAGGGGAGTATTTGGATAACAGATTCAAGATTCCGACCAGCGTG
>NZ_JAMZEE010000129.1:0-468 GCF_024704895.1 Bacteroides muris (ex Fokt et al. 2023)
GGGCAGAAGATAGGGTAAGAAATGAAAGGAGCAAATTATGTTGCCAGACTAGGTAAGCATTATTGACTTCCAGCTGCTCCAGGCTGAGGTATAATATCTATAATATCTTTTTCCTGTTGTTACTTCGATGTATTCTTGGTAATGATATCCATTTCTACTAAGTACCAAGAGTATAGCTCGGTAATTAGATTCCGGTGGTCTATTCTGAGTACTTTCATCTACGACATATAATCCATTTTTAGAGAAATGATTATAAATATTACAATCTTCTATAATTTCATTCGGATTATTCTTTAGATATGAATATCCTAATCCTGATTTTATTAACTCAATCAAATCACTCTTCTTAATCTTCACTTGGCTACCGTTCGTAGCTTCTGCATATATGTATGCTGCATCAGTCACCACTTGGAACTGATTCATCGGTATATCTTGTTTCTCTGCCATAATATTGCACATTTAACGGGC
>NZ_JAMZEE010000012.1:0-103412 GCF_024704895.1 Bacteroides muris (ex Fokt et al. 2023)
ATACTTGTCGTCTTAGACGTTTTGTGGGAAAATTTACGGACTATAAGTATAATTAATTAGATACAAGTAAGTTACATGCGAATATAAGAGCGGGAGATTTTTCTTTTTAGAGGAAAGGTAAACAAAAAGATTCAGAGTACCAAAAAGCAGACCCATTCTCTTCCATTCCCTATCCTGTCATTCAGGTTTTTGACTGAGCAGTTGGATGGATTCTGTAAACTCAGCTATAATCTCCGTCAAATCAGGATTGTCATTACGGAGAATTATCGTTGCAAAGTTTACGACACCTTCTTCATCAACAATCGAAGATGAAATCATTGTAAACAGAGCCTTCCGATTATAAGTGGAAAACCAATACTCAAACAACCGGTTACGCATACTTTGCCTGCTGTCACCAGTCTCGCAGATATAGAGCAATGTTGAGTTGCTATTTCTGAAAAATTCATCAACGATGGCAATAATCGTGTCACGTACTTTACGGTCACGGGGAGACTTATGGTTATTGATATTGGCTATAATCAATTGATATGAGTTCCGTGACAGTAAAATATCATCTTCCATAAAACCTACGGAATAATGTACTCCTTCATCCGTAAAGAACTGATAAAATCCATCTTCTCCAGCAGTTTCTACCGGATATGAAGAATTTTCGTTAATGTGTTTCAGTGAAAGAAGCTGTTTCATAATGCAAAAAAAGTATCTGCTTCCTTACCGGTACGTTTTTTATAGGTCTTCTTCATTGATTTTTCCAATTTAGCGAGACAAACACGTTTTTTTTCTCTTGCTGCCTGAAATTTGGCTAAAGTCTCTTCTTTCGTTGCTTTTGTTTTTACCATAACATCTGTCCTTTCCTTCTGCAAAGATAATACTTTTTATTGAGAATCAGAGGCTTTTACAGAGTCTTATCCAATATATACTTTCTCCATTTTCAATCCCCTCAAATCCTTATATATGATAAAAAGCTTGGAGCATTATTCAGCACTGCAATGAAGAGTGCGTTAGCTTCAAGCATTAATGAAAATAAATAATTACCGGGTTAACTCTAATTTCAGATAATGGTTAGAAATTTAATTCGATGGCTAGGAAATCGGGAGTAGTTGTAGCAGCTTTAGTCTCTATATACAAAACCGAACGGAATAGCGGAAAGTCAAGTCAGAGCGAGGAACTGTGACGACGGCTTTTCATTTTTTTTCTTCTCCTCCCTTCCTTGATTTCCCCTCAAAGCCTTATATATGAGAAAAGTATATAAGAGAAATAGAGAATAGAAACATAATAACTAACAATTTAAAACTAAGAGACATGGGAAATTTAATTAAAGGATTGAAGGTCGCAGCTTATGTGGCCGAGATTATCGTGGCAGGTTCCGTAGTAATCGAACTTGCAGAAAAGTATGGTGGCAAATTCGGAAAAGAGAAGATTGCCACGGGTGAAGTCAAGGCCGTTGACGCTGCGACTGAAAACTGATAGAACGTCTGTGAATGGATTATGACAAGAAAGCGGACGTGATAATAACGGTATTGGAGGTAGCAACTTCAATACTCAAAGGAATAAAGAAGCTAAGAGGTATATTCATAAAAGCAAAGAAATGACCCCTCTTGGCTTTTTGTTTTTTCACCGCATTTTATTAACCGACTAAAAAATAACAAGAGTATGGAAACAATGACTAATGAACTTACTGTCATTCCAAGAACAATCGGAATGGTAACAAGAATGATGGATGCAGTTAATATCGAAGATGCTGTAATCGTATCGGAAGAAGAACAGAAAGAGCATCCTAATTTTATTGAGAGTAATACTTCCGGCATCACACTTGAAGAACTTGAAAGGAACTGTATTGTACCCAGCTTCGGAGACAACCGGCTAACAATCAGCCACCAGAAATTTATCCACCAGGTAGAAGATGCCGCAAGAATGTATTTTACCGGTGAGAACTTTGGAAACACAGAAATCAGAGTATCACATAAGATTTTTGGCAGAGTACCAAGTGCATTGACCAAGAGGAAGGAGGAACTTAAACCTGAAGACGAGACCATCTACTACCAGAGAATGGTCTTCTGTTTTCATATCCGTTCCATGAGCAGAATGATGAACGGAGAAGAAGTACATTTATGTATCGGAGGTGTAAGAAGTCTGAATGAGGAGAACTTATATGCCCAAAAATCCCCCGAGAAATTCAAGATCTTTATCGGATGGAGAGTAAAGGTTTGCAGTAATATGATGTTGACAAATGATGGCTTGACCGGACGACTGGAAGTGATGAGTGATGCAGATATATACAGTTCAGCACTCAGACAATAAAGGGACTGTGGATGCTTCTTTTATTGAGATAACAAATTCAGATTATGAGGGTTCTAACCAATTATATAAATACCCAGGAAGTACAGCTAGTGGTGAAATAAGTCCTGACATTAAAGAATATGGTGTCGGCTTTACTGTTAATAAAATAGGTCAGACGACTCAGCGTACTTGGGGGGAAATTTATACGACAACTGCAAGAATTAAAGATAAAGATGAAGCTATAGAATTTTATCCAATGACAGGAACGAGATATAATTCAGCAGGTGGAGATAGTGGTGGCATTGTTTATTCGTATGTAAGCTCAACAGATACACGATACACAGTGGGTATTCATAAAGGCTCTATGTTAGATGCGAGTGGTAACAAATGCTCTTTTTATGTTAAAGCCAATGATATTAAAAATGCTTTAAATGTTACACGGTACTAACCATCATCTCCTTTTATGTAGCAAATAATATCTGTAATAAAAAGAGTCAAAACCGATTTACTTGGTAGCCTCTTTCATTAATTGTTCGAGATGCTTCACGATATCGGGATGCTGTGCAGCTACATCATGTTCTTCCCTGATGTCATTCTCTAGATTATAGAGTTGCATCTGTGTATTGCCTTTCCGTGTATTCGTAATGATTCCCTTCCATTTTCCCATGCGGATTGCTTTGTTTCCGATTCTGGGATTGGGATATTCCCAATATAAGTATTCGTGTTGCTTTTGCTCTTCTTTTTTACCGAGTAATGTAGGGAGGAAACTGATACCGTCTGTCGGTGGACAAGAAATCCCTGCTATCTCAGCCAAGGTAGGCATTACATCCTGGAAAGCACAAATATGATTACTTTCCGTACCAGGTTTGATATGTCCCGGCCATGTCATGATTGCCGGAACCCGGATTCCACCCTCATGCAGGAAACATTTGCCCCATCCATATTCCGACTTGAAAAGACCGCCACTGTTGAACCAGGGCGAATCACTTCCACCGTTGAATGTGGCTCCGTTGTCGGAAGTGAAAACAATAAGTGTATTCTCATATAGATTTTCTTTTTTCAATTTTTCTATCAATCCGCCTATTTGTTCATCAAAATAGCTGATCATTGCTGCATAGGTGGCGTGTGGATAACGGCAGGGCAGATAACCCGCTTTGCCAGTATAGGGTTCTTCGTCACCGAACTTTTCTACATAATACTTCACCCAACGTTCAGGAGCCTGTAGGGATACATGTGGTAGGGGAGTAGTCCACATCAGGAAGAAAGGAGTGGATTGATTGGTACTGACGAATTTTAGAAGTTCATCGAAGATTAAGTCGTTGGCATATTCTTTTTGCGTATATTTGGCATAACTGGCCGGATCGTTCGGGTCAGCATTTTTGTCTAAGGGACTTCGGTGCGGGTCGGTCACCTTGTTGGATAAATAGATACGTTCTTCATTCTTATATAAAAATGGTGGATAATACGTATGTGCCTGGCGCTGGCAGTTATATCCATAAAACTGATTGAAGCCCTGCTTGCCGGGCGTTCCTTCGGATCCCGGATAACCAAGTCCCCATTTTCCGAAACATCCGGTAGCATACCCTGCCTGTTGCATCATTCGTCCGATAGTCATCGTGTTGGCTTGCAAGGGGAACTGTCCTTCCAGTTCTTTATGCACATATACGGAATCATAGTTGTTGACGGCTCCGCGTTCGGTCATTTCATTATTGAAACGGATTTGTGCGTGTCCAGAGTGCATGCCCGTCATTAATACGCAACGTGCCGGAGCTGATACAGGCGAACCGGAATAATGCTGTGTCAGTTTGATGCCTTCTTTGCATAAACGGTCGATGTTGGGTGTTTCTATTCTTTGTTGTCCGAAACACCCAATATCCCCATATCCCAGATCGTCCATTAAAATATAAATAATGTTGGGTTGTGTATGTAAAGTCTGCCCTTGTAGATAACTGCCGCATAGGGCGGAAACACCGATAAATAAGTTCCTTTTATTCATGATATTCTTTTTTTAATCCCATTTGTAATCTTGCGGCACTTCGCTTTTTAAAGCCGGCCCGAATTCATATCCTTGCTGTTCGAACCATTCTTTCTTTTGAAGCACGTGCTCATAGAAACGGGTAAAGTCCAGTGGCTCTCCCTGATACCACATCTGTTCTGCCAGTCCGATGATGCGGGGAAACAGGCGTTGGTCTATCATGCGTTCCGTCACTACGTCGTCTGTCCATAATGCGCAGCTCATGCCGAGAATCAAAGGATTCTTTTCATTGCAGGCCTTGTTTGAAGGATTGTTCAAATACAAGTCTTTCAAGTCGAACGTGCGTTCTTTTGCATATCCCCGCCACGGAGTGAGCGGGAAGTTGAGATACGTATAGTAGTTGGAGCTGCAAATGACCGGGTAGTTGTGTTTGAGTGCATTGCGGAGCGCTAAGTCTTTATGTCCACGGTAGTTCCACCATTGGATGACTGTATTGTCGGGCAGCGGATATCCGTCCTGATATACGACATCTCCCCAGAAGATGGCTTTGCGTCCCTTTTGCTTCAAGTGGTTTGCCATCTGTGCGGAGAACCATAGTTGGAGGTCGTGACTGTCTTTCAGATTCAACGCTGCTATTCTCTTTTGGCAGTCTTCACATTTGTTCCAATTCCCCTTCGGTGCTTCGTCTCCTCCCAAATGGATGTAGGGGGAGGGGAATAGTTCACATACTTCGTCCAATACGTTTTTCAGGAAAGTCAGCACCTCATCTTTTCCGGCACAGAATATGTTTTGGGTGAATCCATGTTGAGGCACTTCGACGGGCAGCCCGAAGCAGCCCAACTCCGAATGGGCGGAAAGAGCAGCTTCCGCGTGTCCCGGCATATCTATCTCGGGCACGATGGTGATATTGCGCTGGCTGGCATAGCTGATTACTTCACGTATCTCTTCCTGTGTGTAGAATCCGTGTTGTTCTTCTGCCTTTCCTACCGAACCTCCTATTTGGGCAAGGCGCGGATACCGCTTGATTTCTATCCGCCATCCCAACCCTTCCGTCAGGTGCCAGTGGAAGTAGTTCATTTTAAGCAGGGAAGCCATGTCGATGTACTTTTTGATGGTGGATACCCGTTGGTACTGGCGTCCGGAATCCAGCATAAAACAGCGCCATTGCATACTGGGGGAGTCGGTGATGTCGGCATAGGCAAAGGTAAGTTTCCCGGCCGGGCCCGAAACCCATTGACGCAAAGTCTGCACGGCGTAGATGAATCCTCTTTCGCCGGAGGCGGTTATGGTCATCTGTTTCGGATTGATGCTTATCTTATATCCTTCGGGCGGAAGCGACGGGTCGTTCATCCAGCAGATGTGAGCGGTCGATGCGTTGGACTGCCATTTGACGGAAGAGTTGCGGAGCACTTCGCTACGCAAAAGGCTTACGTAAAATGCGGTGGTGTCCGCAGTGTACATGGAAATGTTCTTTCGTAAGGTGAGTTTGCCTTTTTTCATTTCCACTTGGTTGGGAGAGGGAAAGACGATTTGACCGCATGTGATGGCTGCATAGGATACAAGCAGGAGAAGAATGGATAATCGGTGTTTCATACAGGTTATCTTGATAATGGTTATTTGTAGGTAAAGTTAAGAATAAACTGTCCAAAGTGGCAAACACTTTGGACAGTTTTAATTGATTAAGGTCTATTTATTAATTCTCACTTTCCCAACCGGGGTTTTGTTCGAGTTGAGGGTTTAACACTCGTTCGTTGCGTGGGATGGGGTTGAGGTAATAATAGTCGGGCCACAGATGAGTCTGTTGGGGATGGAACTCAAGATACCCTTCACTACCTCCACCGTCGATGGTGACACTGACGCCGGGGAAGTCGGATGAACGTACAAATTGTCCGAGTTTCTTTTTCAGTGCATAGTGGCATTTCTTCCATCTTCTCAGGTCGTCGAAACGGAAACCTTCGGAGAAGAGCTCGATGCGTCGCTCACGGCGAATCTCCCACAACAGGGGATTTACTTCGTAGTCGCCCGAATAATCGGAGTTTCCTTTGTCACGCTTCGGGTCGAAAGAAGCATTGATATTCGTAACAATCATCGGTGCTACATTAGCACGTGGGCGCAACTTGTTGATGGTAAGGTTGGCTACGGTCTGGTCGAATTCGCCCAATTCGCACATGGCTTCCGCATAGTTCAGCATCACTTCTTCGATGCGGAAGATAGGCATATCCGTCTCCTCATTTCGTTGGCTACCCATGTCTAAGTAGCAGCAATAGTATTTCCAGTTGTTGTATCCGAAAGCTGATTTATACCACGGCTGGTTGTTCAAGAAGAAGTCGAAGTGTGGCGAGGCTCCTAAGATACCGCCGATATATCCTTGACGGAACGGTAACGTTTTCTGCCGCTCTTTGGAAGTGCCGTATCCTATTCCTATACGCGTGCTGAGGCTGTCGATGAAACTTCTGTCTTTAGGATTGTCGGTAAATTCCCATTTGTTGTCCCATGCGTCGTTCGATTTGCTACGGTCTACGGTGTAAGGCGGAGTGACGTGCAGCCATAGACGGTGGTCGCGGTTGCTGAATTCATCGTACAGGTCTTCATCGCCTTTAAACAGAACGCTTGTCCAGCGTGGCTTACCATCCGAGCAAAGATAGCTGTCTACCAAATCACGGGTAGGATTGTAGAACGATGTGGCAGTGGTTCCGCCGATACTTACAGCGTGTACCACACCGACGGTGTTCGAGTACTCTCTGTATAAAATTACACCTGGAACGTCTTTCAGTTCCAGCGAGCAGAATAAGTCGTCATAGCAGTCGGCTACGTTGGGATACTTCTCTATCAGTTCGGCAGATACCCGCTTGCATTCTCGCAGGTAGGTTTCAGCATTACCCAAACCGTGGTATTTACGCCATGTACCTTCAAACAGACAGAAACGCGACAACAGTGCTTGCACGCAGGCTTTGTTGATGGTATTTGCCCCTTCGCCGTCTACATTGATATCCCTTTCGGCATCTTTCAAATCGTTCAGGATATGTTCGGCTATTTCATCTCTCGATGCTCTCGGGCCTTCGATTAATTCTGTCTCATCATCGCTCAATACGTGGTCAATCCAGGGCACACCGCCATAGGCCGACAGGAGAGAGAAGTAGCGGTAACTGCGGAAGAAATATCCCACAGAACGCCAGTGTTTTTTCTCCGTATCCGTCATATCGCTGCCTTCGATGCGGTCGAGCATTAAGTTCACACGGCGGATATAGCTGTAGTAACTCCATACAGTATTGTCTTTTGTGTCGGGAATAGTCACTAATTTCCGAATCCAGTTACTTTCGCTCGAACCTCTTGTCTGGTTGTACGAGATGTCGTCCGTAGAGTTTTCCGAACCGTATCCCAATGAAGGCAAGGTTTCGTACAGTCCCCAGGCGTAAGCCTTGAAGTTGTCGTATGTTTTAAAAGCTGTTTCGGCGGTCGGGTCTCCCAAAGGATACCTTTCCAGGAAATCATTATTAAGACAGCCGGTTAATAAAACCGTACATATCAGATATAAATATTTTCTCATAATGCATGGGTTATTAGAATGTAACATTGATACCAAGAGAGAATTTTCTCATAAACGGATATTCCCAAATGCCTTTTTGCAACATATCGGTTTCCAATCCTTCGGGCAAGTGGTCCCAAGTATAGAGATTTTCTCCACTGAAGAATACTTTCATTTCATCAAAATAGATGCGTTGCGACCACGTTTTGGGCAGCGTGTACGAAAGTGTGATATTCTGTAATTTCAAGTAAGATGCATCTGCCAGATACTTGGTTTGTTTCCAACGGTTGTAGGAGGTATTTACTGCATCGTTGGCATATACGCGCGGAAAGTGTGCGTTCGTGTTTTCGGGTGCCCAGAAGTCGAGCGTTTCTTTAAACAAGCTACCCCAGTTTCCGGTAGGCCATGCAATCTGGTCGGTACGCCAGTAATCGCGTTTGCCCACACCGCGTAGGAAAATAGACAAGTCAAATCCTTTCCAGCTTATTCCTGCGGTGATACCGTAGTGGAAGCGCGGTGTTGAGTTACCGATGATGCGTTGGTCACCTGGGTTGTCTGCCGTTCCCCGTCCACTCCAGATGGTTTCTGTATCATCGTCGAAGTTTTTGTATAGGATATCTCCTGGATACACTTTTCCGGCTCCTTGCGGTTTAGGAATACCGGCTTTCAATGTTCCGTCTTCGTTGAAGTCGTCTACGGTGTAGAAACGGTCGGTGACGTATCCCCATATTTCTCCCATTTTCATACCTTTACGATAAATGTTGTCACCCAACAGGTTGGTTTCGTTGTTGTACTTCGTAATCTCGCTTTGTGAGTCGTATAGGTTGAAGCCAATCCGGTAACTCCAGTCTTTGTTGATGCGGTCTCTCCAGTTCAATTCCAATTCCCAACCATAGGTTTTCAGGTCGGCGGCATTCTGTTTGGCGGCAGTAGCACCGATTACCCACGGAAAGTCCATACCGGGAGCCAACATTCCTTTGGTGTCGCGGCGATACCAGTCGAAAGTACCGTTCAGGCGGTTATTGAAGAATCCGAAGTCGACACCGAAGTCCAGTGTATATACTTTCTCCCATGAGAAATTGTTGCTTACCATTACAGGAACTGCCAATGTAGTGGCTTTCTGTCCGTCTACTAACCATTCTGTGAGATAAGGCGCCATGGAAGGAATGTACGGATAATTGTCGGGGGTATTGTTAGGCTTCAGGATAATTTGGTTTCCGATAGAACCCCACGAAGCGCGCAGTTTCAGGTTGGAAAGAATGTCTCTTGTTTTTTCCATAAATGGTTCTTCAGAGATTCTCCATCCGGCTGAGAAAGATGGGAAGAATCCGAAACGGTTCTTCTTCGGGAAACGGGAAGTTCCGTCGTAACGTCCGTTGGTTTCCAGCATATATTTGCCGGCATATGCGTAATTGACACGGTAGAACAAACCTCTGATGGCATATTCGTCAAAGCTATCGCTGACAGAAGCCGTACCGGTCGAGCCTGAAAGAGAAGGCAGATTTTCCAACAATACGTCCGTACGTTGCGACCATTGGGACTCCTTGTGGCTCTCTTCCTGGTTATATCCTCCCATGATGGCAATGTCGTGTTTGCCTATGGAGAAGTCGTAATTGGCAAATACGTTGATGGCATTGTAGTTGGTGGTTCCTTGTGTCAGGGCATAACTAGAGTTTTCCACATTGTTCAGGACTCCCGTAAAGTTGAAACCGATGTATCGGTATTTGTTGATATACATCCGGTTGTATTCGGTAGTGCGGTTAAATGTATATTCACCCGTTATTTTCAATCCTTTTAACGGAGATATGATAACACGGCCCAATGTGCGCAGGTCATTTTTCTTGATAACTCTCGGTTCGCCATAACGTACATAAGTAGCCGATGTTTCGGCCGGATATACTACACCGTCTTGTTCATACGGCAGGATGTTATGGTAAGATGGCAAAGCCATCGCACTTCCCCACACACCGTTGCGGCCGCCTTGCTCTACTTTATTTTGAGTAGAGTTGGCATATCTGATATCCAACTGAGTGGTAAGCCATTTGTTGACATCCACGCTGAGGAAGCTGGACATATTGATACGGTCAAACTTGTCTTTGTCTGTTATCAAAATTCCGTCTTCACCGGTATATCCTAAACTTAAGCGGTAATTGGTGCGTTCGCTACCTCCCGATACGGAGAAACTGTGGTTCTGCATGAAGCCGAATTCTTCCATCATGTCGGCAAACATATCGTTTTCCCGCATTAAAAACAAATTGCCTTTGTCGTCAAATATATAACCGTTAGGATATTTGGAAGGGTCGCTTTGGTAGTCGCGTATGTATGATTCCCACTGGGTGATGTTTTTTCCGTCCACATACGTGTCATTCGCCCATCCCATCTCCTTGTAGGCCAATACCGACTCCAATGGACTGGCTTTTTGCGGCAACTCCAATGCTTTCGAGAAGGAGAAGTTGTTATTATAGTTGAATTTGGGAGCCATATCTTTTTTACCTTGTTTTGTCGTTATCAAGATAACACCGAAAGCGGCACGCGCTCCATAGATAGCTGCCGAAGCGGCATCTTTCAGGATAGATACGGTTTCAATATCTTGTGGGTCAATCATATTGATATCCATCGGTACGTTGTTGACCAGCACCAAGGGCTCACCTCCGTTGATGGAAGTTGTTCCACGGATATTATATGTCATATTATCGCCGGGAGCACCTGTGGCCGATTCAATTTTCAAACCAGGCACAACACCTTGCAAAGCTGCCGATACATTGGTTATAGGACGGTCACCTAAGGATTCCTTAACGTTTACGGCTCCTACGGCTCCGGTCATATTCACTTTTTTCTGTGTACCGAATCCGATAACTACAACTTCCTCCATTATTTGTGTGTCTTCCTGCAACTGTATGTTGAAGGATGTCTGGTTTTTCACAGGAACTTCTTGTGTGGTGTATCCGATATAAGTGATTCGGAGTTTACCATTTGCCGGAACTTCCAATGAGAATTCTCCGTTGAAGTTGGTAATAGTAGCTTGCTTGCTACCCTCTACAAGAACGTTGGCACCAATCAAAGGCTCGCCTTGCATATCTGTGACGATCCCCCTTATTTTTATATTCTGTTGAGTTGTATTATTGGAAGGCATTTCCGCTTTTGTCGGAACAGGGACTATGATGATATGTTTCCCTTCCGGTCTGTAAGTGAATCCGGTTCCTTTTAATATCGAGTCCAGAACAGAAGAAACTGTTTCTTTGGTGAAATTGACGGTTACCTTTTGTTTGACGTCCAGTTTCGTCTGATTATAAGCAATACTTAAATCTGTCTGGGCTTCAATACTTTCAAATACTTTTAATAGAGATTGGTTTTTCATAGATACCGTTATTTGCTGTTTTTGCCCGAAGGCTGTGTTATAAAAACATAAAGCAAACAACAATATATAAATTTTATGAATTTTTACGGGGTAATTCTTACCCGATAACTTATAAAGTTTCATACTTTTGTGAGTTAATCATTAATACTAATTTAAGTGTATGCTACAAATTGAATCAAGTAATTTTGATTGATTTAGGGGAGTTGGTATCCGCGAAGTACCGGCTTCCTTTTTTCTGCCTATCTGCCTCCTTTCTTGTTTTGAGGTGAATAAATTAAAAGCACGTTCTCGTCCTCTACTTTATAATCGATGCTTCCTATCGTTTTTGTTACAATATTCATGATATCTTTGATAGGAACTTTATGTTTGAATTTAATCGTATATACATCCGTAGTGGCTAGATGTGGAGGAACGATGATATGTATATTATATATTCTTTCTATTGTAGTGAAAATGTCTTTGAGAGTCATTCCGGCAAAGTTTAATTCACCTTTGGTCCAACCGGAGTATAAGGAAGCGTCAATGATTTTTTTATTGAATTCTCCGGTTGGATTCTCATATTCGAGTTGCTCATCGGGTGACAGAGTAATGATGTCCTCATCGTTCGATTTCTGAACAACAATTGAGCCTGATTCAAGAGTAGCGATTGTTTTTTTATCTTCCGGATAGGCGTGTACGTTGAACTTGGTTCCCAAAACTTTAACTTTCAGATGGCTGGTCTTGACAATGAATGGATGTTGGCTATCTTTCTTTACATCGAAATTTGCTTCTCCCATCAGATATACGGAACGCATGTCATTAGCAAATTTCTGTGGATATATTAACAATGTCCCTGAATTGAGATGCGCTATGGAACCGTCGGGCAAAGTGATTTGCCTCTGTTCTCCCTTAGGCACAAAGTATTCTACCAATTCTACAGGTTTTTCGTCGGGTTGTATATACAAGTAAGCTATCCATATGGACAGCAGGGGGATGAGTAATGCTGCCGCTACTTGTCCCCATTTGCGCAACGTATAAGAAATGGCTGTTTTTTGTGAATGCGGCAACTTCTTGCGGAAATTCTGATAAGAGCATATGGTGCTTGCATCGGTTTTGAATTCTTGTTCTTCCCATACCTGCATCATTGCTTCTTCCTTCTCGTCCTGTCCTGCGGAGTCAATGAGCCATCTCCACATCTTTTCCTTAAGTTCGGGACTGAACTTGTCGGAAACAAAATTTTTAATTATTTTATAGGTATTCGACATATTAATGTTTTTATGGTGATGGTTTCTTATATAAGATACGTAACTGGTCAACTACGCACGGTCTGAATTCATATTTTTTTTAGAAAAATAGAATAAAGGCAATAAATAGCACTTTCCGTATGTCTGTGAGGGCTTGTGAAAGATGGTTCTCGACAGTCCGTTTATTGATGCCTAACGTTTGGGCTATTTCATCGCTGCTCATTCCTGATTCCCGGCTCATCTTATATATTTTCTTCCGTTGCGGAGGCATTTTTTCCACAACCATTGCTACCAGTAGTTCGAGTTCCCTAAGTTGTATCTTGTTGTCAGTTTCGTTGTTTTCCGGTGTGGAAACAATCTTTTCGGCTTGTTTTTGCTGGTAGTTTTTGAATAGTAACGCACGTTCGATATGCCGGTATGCCGCATTTTTGCAGACACGGAAAAGATAAGATTTGAAGTTGTTGATTGTATTGAGGGATGAGCGGTTGCCCCACAGCATTAGAAATATATCCTGCGATATATCTTCCGCTTCTTCCGGTGATTGTAATAATCCGGTGATAAATCCTTTGACTTGTGGGTAATAGTGCAGGAAGAAAATTTCAAAAGCCTTTTCGTTTCCTTTACTGATAGCCTCTAAAAGTTGTTTTTCATTAAAAGGTTGCATGCAGTTGAGATTGGGTGAATACTATCAATTGTGCAAAAATAACCCGTTGGCGGAATTAAATTGATAAAAGATTTATGTATAAAAAATTGTGCATATTGTTGATATTTGGTAAATTAAAGGTGACCAGACTTTTAATAGACAAATATCGTATGCACAACCTATATGCAATATTCGCAAAATTTCTGAACATATGCAAGCAAGTAGCCGTTAATTAAGTCAATGAATCAGGGAATGTGCCAAGAAGAGGAGTAGTTTCCAGATTCTCAGACATTGGAATAGTGGCATTGAATATGGCGTCAGAAGCTGTTGGTATTGACAGTGAGTCATTGTTGTTTGCACAGTTACAAGAGTATAAGATTGAAATTCCCAATCTTATATCCCGCAGACAATACACAATACAATGACAGACGTAAAATCACTTCATCCCTCTGCAATACAATCCGGGAAAGAATGGCCGCGGAAATGGATGGAGGCGAAAATTGTTTCTGCATTGACTTGAAGCCGATAGAGGTATGTCGTTTTTTCCGTTCCAAGCGTTGCGGTATGGGGAAGAAGGATTTTGAGAAAGCACCGGGGTAGGATACTGTGCGTCATAAGGAGTGTATTATTGCGGATATAAATTCCATGCATTCTGTGGATTAAGTGGAGTCATCCATTCCTTTGACCTCACCAAGGCAAGTGTACATGATATTCATTATCTGAAGGATGTGAAGGTGGACTATAGTAATCCGGTTTTTGCAAAAGCTAGAAAAAGAATTGAAATCCTATTTTCGCAGTTGTGTGACCGGTTTATGATTATAAGGAATTATGCGAAAGATACAGACGGATTGTTTACCCGGATTGTCGGGAAGATTAGCGCACTTACAATACTGCAATATATTAACTGTAAGAATGGAAGCCCCATTGGCAGAGTCAAATATGTGCTAATTTAATTCCGCCAACGGGTTTTGATATATATTATACTGATATTGGGTCGGGAATATAGCGCAGGCATACCTTTTAAAGATAGAGAAGAACATGAATGACTGCATGGATTCTTATTTTTTAACTAAGCCTCCCGGTTGGCTTCTGCTGCACAGTCCGGACAAATGCCTTTCAGTACATAGTTGATGCTGTTCAGCGTAAATCCTTGAGGCAGTTTCACCACCGGAGTGGGGCTGTTGGTGAAGCAGAAGGTTTTGTTGCATTTCTCGCAATGGAAATGGGTGTGCAGGTCGCTTACGGCGCAAGAGCAACTGTCGCTGCACACAGCATACTTGAAGGAGCCCGTCCCGTCATCTATACTGTGTATCAGATGATGGGAGAGGAATAGGGTAAGGGTACGGAAGATGGTGGATTTGTCTACCGTATCCAGCATGGTTTCAAGGTCGAGCAATGAGACGGAACAGCCTGCCTGCATCATGGTGCGCAATATCAGGATGCGGATAGCGGTGGGTTGTATTTCTCTTTTTGCCAATAGGTCCAAATATTTCTTTTCTTCCATTTTTTCTATTTAATAAGTTTCTGTATGCGTATGGCGTTCACTATCGCAATGAGGGCGACGCCTACGTCGGCAAAGACAGCTTCCCAAAGTGTGGCGATTCCACCGGCACCGAGGATGAGGACAAGCAGCTTCACTCCGAAAGCCAGCGAGATGTTCTGCCAGACAATCCGGCGGGTTTGCTTGCCTGCACGAATGGCGGTGGCCACTCTCGAAGGCTGGTCTGTCTGTATCACTACATCGGCGGTTTCGATGGCGGCATCGCTGCCAAGTCCGCCCATGGCAATGCCCACATGGCTAAGAGCAAGAACTGGGGCATCATTGATGCCGTCGCCCACAAAGGCTATCCGGTTGGCAGGGTTGCTGCGAAGTGCTTCGATGTGCTTCACTTTTCCGTCCGGCAGCAGGTCTCCGTATGCCTGGGTGATGCCTAGCTTTTCTGCAAAGTTAGTAACAATGGCTTGTTTGTCTCCCGATAATATCTGAATATTATTGATATTTAAAGCTTTTAATTCTTTGACGGCATTGACGGCGTCTTCTTTTAATGTATCTGATAATAACAGATAACCGACATATTTTGTTCCGATGGCGCAGACCACAATCGTATCGACAATTGATGACAATTCATCAGGATATTCTATCCCGAATTTAGTCAGCAGGCGTGTGTTGCCTACCAGGACGCGCGTTCCATCCATAGTGGTTTGCAGTCCGTGGCCGGCAATTTCCATAACGTCCGTTGTGGCAATCAGCTCTATATTTCTTTGTTTGGCATAGCTTGCGATGGCTTTGGCTATGGGGTGCGTACTGTTTCGCTCTGCCGAGGCGGCAAGCTGTATCAACTTCTCTTCCGGAACTCCCGGTTGTGTCTGGCAGGATTGTACATCGAAGGTGCCTTTGGTCAGCGTACCCGTCTTGTCGAATACCACCGTGTTGACTTGGGTGATGGCATCGAGGTAGTTGCCGCCTTTGAAGAGTACGCCAAGGCGGGAGGCGGCGCCGATTCCTCCGAAGTAGCCTAACGGAATACTTACGACGAGGGCGCACGGGCAGGAGATAACCAGAAAGACCAATGCCCTATATAGCCAGTCATTGAGGATGAACGAGAATTGTGTATTTGCCAGCGAATAGAGGAAGGGGAACAGTACAATCAACGTCGCCAGTCCGGTGACGGCGGGTGTGTAGATACGGGCAAACTTACGAATGAAAAGTTCTGCCGGTGCTTTGCGCTCGGCAGCATTCTGCACCAGTTCCAATATGCGGGAAAGAGCACTTTTCTCGAAGGGTCTGGCGACTTGGATGCGTACGACCTTGTCGGTCGCAATCATTCCGGCAAGCACTTCTTCGTCCTGGCGGATGTTGCGGGGAACACTTTCTCCCGTCAGTGCGGAGGTGTTGAAGGCGGCAACTTCGTCCAGCATCGTTCCGTCCAGGGGGACGCGCTCTCCGGCTTTTACTTCGATGGTTTCGCCTACCTGTACGCGTTGGGGAGCTTCGACAAGCGTACTGCCGTTTCTGATGACCGTTGCCGTTTCGGGACGTACGTCGAGCAGGGCGCTGATGTTACGCTTGGCTTTGTCTACGGCTTTGTCCTGAAAGAGCTCTCCCAAGGAGTAGAAGAGCATGACGGCAACGCCTTCGGGATATTCGCCTATATAGAAGGCGCCGAGGGTGGCGATGGACATAAGGGTGAATTCGCTGAACACGTCCTTTTGCAGGATGCTTTCCCAGGCTTCCCTCATCACCGGGAGGCCTACGGGGAAGTAGGCGAGTAGGTACCATATCAAAGATACATATTCTCCCTTGAAGAAGGTAGCGTCAGTAGCATTCAGGATGATACCTCCGAAAAGTAATAGAGCGGAGAGGATGATTCTCCAATAATCTTTCAGCAGACTGTTTCTTTTTTCTTGTATTGCTGTATGTTCATGTGTGCAGCAGCATTTGCAACTCATTTTGTTTCCTCCTGTTTTAATTTTCTGTTGCAAAGGTAGCGTAAAGGGGATGCAACTTGGTTGCAAAATGAAAATGGTCAGTCTGCTGAATGTCTTGGCTTTTGGCTATCCGGCTGTTGGCTTGGATTACCCGGTTGCATGGATTTTTGCAGATTTCTTTTTGAAACCTGAATTCATTTATGTTTATCGGCAGATACTTTGCACAAGAAAATGGTGTATATTTGCACCGGGAGTTGGAAGATGATGAACGAGCGTAAAATCATACATATTGATATGGATGCGTTCTACGCCTCTGTAGAACAGCGCGATAATCCTGTACTGCGGGGCAAGCCCATAGCTGTGGGTTACGCAGAGGAGCGGGGAGTGGTGGCGGCAGCCAGTTACGAGGCACGTCGTTTCGGGGTGCGTTCTGCCATGTCGTCGCTGAAGGCAAAGCGGCTGTGTCCCCAACTTATCTTTATTCCGGGACGGATGGAAGTCTACAAATCCGTTTCCCGTCAGATACACGAAATTTTCCATGAATATACGGATATCATCGAGCCCATCTCGCTGGACGAAGCTTTTCTGGATGTGACGGAGAACAAGCCGTGCATTCCTTTGGCTGTGGACATTGCGAAGGAGATAAAGCAGAAGGTGCGGGAGAGATTGAATCTGGTGGCTTCAGCCGGCATATCCTATAATAAGTTTCTTGCCAAGATAGCCTCGGACTACCGCAAGCCGGACGGGCTTTGTACCATCCATCCTGCTCAGGCATTGGACTTTGTTGCCCGGCTGCCCATTGAAAGCTTTTGGGGAGTGGGACCGGTAACGGCAAAGAAGATGCACTCTTTGGGGATTCACAATGGGGAGCAGCTGCGCATGCAGTCTTTGGAGATGCTGATGCGCGAGTTTGGCAAAGTGGGGACAATCTATTATGATTTTGCCCGTGGCATCGATTCCCGTCCGGTAGAGGCTGTCCGCATTCGCAAGTCTGTGGGGTGTGAACATACTTTAGAGAAGGACATCAGTAAGCGTTCATCCGTCATTATAGAGTTGTACCATATTGTTGTAGAGTTGGTGAACAGGCTGGAACATATCGGTTTTCATGGGAATACGTTGACGCTGAAGATAAAGTTTCATGATTTCAGTCAGATAACTCGTAGCATTACTCAAGGAAGAGGGCTAATGTCTATTGATGTCATTTTGCCTTTATCCAAACAGTTGTTGCAGGAAGTTGATTATGAGCACCGTCCCATTCGTTTGATAGGGATTTCCGTTTCCAATCCCCGTGAAGAGAGTGAGGAAAAAGGTGTCTGGGAACAGCTTAGTTTCGAGTTTAGTGACTGGGAGGTGAATCATTGGAAGAAATAATCGTATATTTGCATTACATTGTTTATTAGTAGGAGAATTAATCTGGAGTTAGAATAACTCCTTAAACAGATAGGGCGTATGGGCTGTTTTATGAATATTTTATGGCTATTGTTTGGAGGTATTCTCACGGCAGTGGAGTATCTCATAGCTAGTTTGTTGATGATGATAACCATCATCGGCATTCCTTTCGGCATGCAAACCCTGAAGATGGCTGCACTTGCTTTGTGGCCTTTCGGCAAGGAGGTGCGTAGTGGTGAACGCTCCGGTGGTTGTCTTTATGTGCTGATGAATATTCTTTGGATATTTTTGGGTGGCATTTGGATCAGTCTTTCTCATTTGGGGTTTGGGCTGTTGCTGTGCATTACTATTATCGGTATTCCGTTTGGCTTGCAGCATTTTAAACTGGCCGGATTGGCATTGACTCCTTTTGGGAAGGATATTGTAGAGGCTTGAATGATTCAAATGCTGGAGCCGGAGAGTGTTCAGGGGCTTTACTTCCTGTAAAGAAAAGGGGATGTGTCAAAACACCAAAAATATGAAAATCACCCCTGTCACAGATATCTGTAGCAAGGGTGATTTTGTTAAAAAGAGGGTTTTGATACACCCCCTTCATTCATTGTATTTAAAGGTGTTTTTTACATGGTTACAAGGACTGCTTTGCAAGCAGTTTTTGTAGTTTACCGTTCAGTGTTTGGCACATTGTTCCATTACCCATTGCTTGATAGCGTTTGATTTGGTACTGTAACATAAAAATTTCATTTGCATTCTTTTTCATAATTCTCATCTTTTTGTGCTCTCCGCGTTTCGGAAAGCGGGTTTTACATCTTTTCTTTTATCTTATAACGTTGCAAAGATACGAAATGTTTGCGAAAAATGTGTTTTATAACATAAAAAGTGGCTGTTCATCCTTTATTTTCTCCAGAAATACTATATTTTGCAATCTATATATGACAAAGATGTTACGCAAGTTTCGTAAACTCTTATCCGCAATTATAGGAATCATTATCTGTTGTCCGGGACGGATGATAACAATCGCATGTATTGGGGGAAACATGATGCTGTCGGGAATTGTTGGGCGATACACACAGTTGCCCGAGAACTACTGTCTGGTGCGTCGGTCGCAGTTGATGTCGGAAGTATGTATGCAGTACAATTGGGGCGTTCAGTACGACAATGAAGGGCGTTTCTGTAAAGCTGAACTTTATTATTTATGACCATCTGGCGTTGGAAGAAACAGATGCCGATACGAAAGTTGTCTTGCTTCCAGCGACCATTTTTTCTATGTAGGAGAGTATGTGACTTTAGGTAAGAAGACCGCCTACGATGTATCCAATTTTTAGACAATGACCTTTTTAAAATGAACAAAGATGAAAATGATGATTATTTTTTTAGTATTTTCGGTGCAAAGTGCCGCCCAGCTGCTCTTTGCCTAGAATCTGACTATTGAAGTGTGTGACATTGAAAAGGTGGAAGGGCATCTCTATGTCGCCATCTACAATTCGGAAGAAACATTCATGAAGAAACCTTTGACCGCCTTCCGGATAGATGTGAAAGATACGCCGCTCTCCATTCCCTGCCAGGGGTTACCTGCGGGTACGTATGCCATTTCGCTTTTTCAAGACGAGAACGGAAATGGGAAACTGGATACTGCCGTTTTGGGCATTCCTACAGAGAAGTACGGATTCAGCAATGATGTCCGAGGTGTTATGGGCCCGCCGTCTTATGACAAATGCAGCTTCACTTTCTCCGGGGATACGATTTTAGTGATACATCTGAAGTAAAAATTGAAATATTATCCTTATTTTTGTGGCTCAACCTCAATAAAAAGTATTATGAAACGAGTTGCACGACTTCTAGAATTTCTTGGACTAGTATGTTTACTGACCTCTTGTGGCGGACGTTCTTTCATTACAGACGCTTCTTACCACCAACGTGTGGAGCAGGACTTCAATCAAAAAAAAGAGAGATTGCCGCAAGGCGATTTGTTTGCCATATTCGATACGGACTTGACGCCGTACGAGCGTGAAGCTTTGGAGTTCCTTTATGCCTATATGCCTCTGGCAGATATTACCGATTATCCCGGAGAATTTCATTTGATGAACGTGCGCGCCTCCCAAAAGGCTGCAGATGAGATGCCTTGGGGAGAAGTTATTCCTGAGGATTTGTTTCGTCATTTTGTACTTCCGGTGCGGGTGAACAACGAGCAACTGGACAGCGCGCGGGTAATATTTTACGATGAGCTGAAAAATCGTGTGAAATCCCTTTCCCTTTACGATGCCATTTTGGAGGTGAACCATTGGTGTCATGAAAAGGCTGTCTATACTCCTTCTGACGCCCGTACCAGTTCGCCGTTGGCAACGGTACGCACAGCGTACGGACGTTGTGGGGAAGAATCCACTTTGTTGGTTGCCGCCCTGCGTTCGGTAGGCATTCCTGCCCGTCAGGTCTATACGCCCCGTTGGGCCCATACGGACGACAATCATGCGTGGGTAGAGGCATGGGCAGATGGGAAATGGTATTTTTTGGGTGCTTGTGAACCGGAACCGGTACTCAATCTTGGTTGGTTCAATGCTCCGGCCAGCCGTGGCATGTTGATGCATACCAAAGTTTTTGGACGTTATGAAGGAGCAGAAGAAGTAATGTCAGTCACTTCCAATTATACGGAAATCAATGTAATCGGTAACTATGCACCGACGGCCAAGGCCATCGTTACGGTAACGGATGGGCAAGGCAATCCGGTGTCTGATGCTTGTGTGGAGTTCAAACTCTACAATTATGCAGAGTTCTATACCGTGGCTCGGAAGCAGACGGATGCGGAAGGAAAGGTGTTCCTGACAGCCGGTAAGGGTGACATGATGATATGGGCTTCCAAAGACGGAAAATTCGGTTTTTCCAAGCTTTCTTTCGGTAAGGATAATGAACTGACCGTGACGCTGGACAAAGCTGCCGGTGATACTTTTACTGCCGATTTTGAGCTGGTGCCTCCTCCCGAAAGTGCCGAAATGCCGGAAGTCACCCCCGAACAACGTGCTGCGAACGACTGCCGCATGGCTCATGAAGATTCTATCCGCCATGCTTACATGGCTACGTTTATGACGGATGAGGCGGCACGCTACTTTGCACGGCAGTACAAACTCGACGAGGATGCCGTTTCCCGGATTCTGATAGCTTCCAGAGGGAACCACCAGGTTATTGCTGACTTCATGGCACGGTTGCGTTCTGAAAAGTCAAAGAGGGGAGGAATAGACCTGCTGCAACGGATTTCGGCAAAAGACCTTCGTGACGTTACGCTGGAAGTGCTAATGGACCACATGCAATCCGACATGTGCAAGAACCCCGACTATTTCCGCAGATATGTGCGCAATCCGCGTGTAAGCAACGAAATGCTGACTCCCTACAAGGGCTTTTTCAAGAAGGCCGTTTCAAAGGAAGAGGCTGAGGCATACAGGGCAGAGCCGATGAAACTGGTGGCATGGGTTGCCCGGAATATCCGTGTAGACAAAGAGTGTAATCTGGGCGGAGCTCCTATCTCTCCGGAAGGTGTTTGGAAAGCTCGTGTGGCTGATGCCCATAGCCGTGACATCTTCTTCGTCTCTATGGCACGTAGCATGGCAATCCCAGCCCGTATCAACGAAGTGACCGGCAAGGTGCAGTTGATAGGGGATGATGGTGCGGTGGACGTGGACTTGGATGTACAGTTTCAGGAAGAGAAATTGGGACAAAGGGGTAGGCTGGTGGCTTCCTATAACCCTATCCGCTCGTTAGACAACCCGAAATACTATTCTCATTTCACTCTTTCCAGACAGATTCCGCAGGGAAATTTGCAGTTGCTTTCCTATGACGAAGGCGATACGGATATGGGCGGTGGTATTACGTGGAGCAACCTGCTGAAAGAAGGGACGCCTTTGGATGCCGGTGATTATGTTTTGGTGACCGGTACGCGCCTTGCCAGCGGTGCGGTACTTTCCCGAATCTCTTCTTTTTGCATTTTGCCGGATAAGACAACGGACATCGAGCTGGTGATGCGCGAGAGCAGGGATGAAGTGCAGGTTATCGGAAACTTTAATTCAGAGTCTCTCTTCACTCCGTTGTCAGATGACGGTTCCGTAATCCAGCAAAGCCTGTTGCAGGCTTGCGGGCGCGGTTATTTTGTCGTAGGTATTCTGGGTGTCAATCAGGAGCCTACCAATCATGCGTTGCGCGACATAGCTTCGTTTAAGGCCGATTTGGAGAAGTGGGGGCGTAAGATGGTGTTGCTGTTTCCTGATGAAGCCAAAGCCGGCAAGTTCGCCCGCGAGTCATTCCCCGATTTGCCTTCTACCATTATTTATGGTATAGATACGGACGGTATCGCTGCGCAGATTGCAGAAAGCATGAAGTTGAAGCATAAAGAGAGCCTGCCGATATTCATCATAGCCGATACTTTCAATCGGGTGGTCTTCGTATCGCAAGGATATACCATCGGACTGGGAGAACAACTGATGAAGACAATCAAAGGAATATAGAGTTGACGGTAAGTCACAGCGTTTTGTGCCTTGCTTATAGCACAACTGTGCCATCCCATTGGCAAACTTGTGCCATAGGCAAGGCACAACTGTGCCAGTATGGTGGCACAGCTTGCAATCTATAGTGTGGATTATGGGTGTGTTTTTACGTCCATAAATAGTCGTAGTAGTAGGAATCGAATTTCATTGGGGCGGTTATTCCGCACTCTTTGAGGACATTCAGTATGGATTCTTGCTCTGCGGGGGATAAGGCGCGTTCTCCGCTACGGACCCGGTAGTAGGTTCGGCGGCTGGAGTTGCTTATAAGTCGCTGGGCGAAGAAGCGTACCTGCTTGGCCGTGAGGTTTTCCAATATGCCGAGAAATCCTTTGGCATATTGTACTTTTGTGCTGGAACAGTAGTAGGGACATTCTCCTCCCAGACTAGCTATATGCTTGGGACTGACGATGCTATATTGTACAAGGTCTGTGGGGGCAAGCCTTTCTGCCACTTGCCTGAGGCAGGTTCCGGACTTGGGACATTGCCGGTCGATGCACCAAAGGAAATTATTGGGGACATCGGAAAATTCAAGTTCTTTTTCTTTCATCTTAACGGGATTTCTTTTCTTTACGTTTGATATGCTTTTCTTGTTTGCAACGTATGCAGTAATTGCATGCTGTGGGAGGTATAGGAAAGCTTTTGCAAAAGTAAACATATTCTTCTGAATATGAAGCATGGTTTGCAGTTAATCATTTGCCAGGATTTTATCTTGTTTATTAAGTGTTCTATAAACGTTATATCGCAGATATTTCGTATTTTTGCATACAAATTCAGTTCTTAGATGGGGAAATGAATCCGGTACCATGAATTGTTTATGTTAGAATGTTTAATTTATAGTTTGTTGCACATGATGAAGGTCGCTTCTAGATTGTCGTTTATCTTTCCATATCAGATAACAAACGAAAAAACTAACATGTTCTTATCCTCCAATACGCCTAACGTAAGGATTGAATGCAAAGGGCGGCTATTGGATGCGGTTTTTGATACCGGCAATGTGAAATCTGATTTTGGAAATAAATTTGTGCAAATGTTCCCCGAAGCATTGTCAGGATTGGTGGAACATGAGGGTTGCCGAGGAGAATCCAACTATGAGAATATGTTTGTCCGTGGAGAGCGATAAAAATATTCTCCGCATGTAATATAATATATGGCTGTTATCGAAATATCATCATTAACTCATCCCGGTGTGGAAGTGTTCAGCACTCTTACCGAAGCCCAGTTGCGCAACCGTATCGAACCAGACAAGGGACTGTTCATTGCAGAAAGTCCCAAAGTTATCAAAGTGGCTTTGGACGCTGGTTATGAGCCTTTGGCTCTTTTGTGTGAGCACAAGCACATCTATGGGGATGCTGCCGAAATCATTGAGCGCTGTGGCGATATACCCGTCTACACAAGCGACAGGGAATTGCTTGCCGAACTGACCGGTTACGTCTTGACACGGGGCGTTCTTTGTGCCATGCGCCGCCCTGCTCCGAGGAGTATGGAGGAAGTCTGCCGGGGAGCCCGGCGTATTGTGGTTATCGACGGGGTGGTGGATACCACTAATATCGGAGCCATCTTCCGTTCGGCGGCGGCTCTTGGCATGGATGCCGTGCTGTTGACTCGGAATTCCTGCGACCCTCTGAACCGTCGTGCAGTCCGGGTATCTATGGGGACGGTCTTTCTTGTGCCATGGACGTGGATGGACGGTCCTCCCGGTGTGCTTGGTGAGTTGGGCTTCCGCACGGCGGCCATGGCGCTTACGGACAATTCCATTTCCATAGACAATCCCGTTTTAAAGGCCGAGTCCCGGTTGGCTATTGTGATGGGTACTGAGGGAGATGGTCTTTCGCACGAAGCGATTGCAGGAGCCGACTATGTGGTTCGCATCCCTATGTCGCACGGGGTAGATTCGCTGAACGTGGCGGCCGCGGCGGCCGTTGCTTTCTGGCAACTTCGCGTTTGAAGTGATAACTCAAAAAAAGCATATATTATGTTGGCATATACTTATATTGAACACGGAAAGTTCGGATTGCTTGAGAAACCGATACCGGTGTTGGAAGATGCGCGCGATGCTATTGTGCGGGTGACACTGGGTAGCATATGCACCAGTGACTTGCATATAAAGCATGGAAGCGTACCGCGTGCTGTACCCGGAATTACGGTAGGACACGAAATGGTGGGCATCGTAGAGCAGGTGGGTGCCGAAGTTGAGTCGGTAAAGCCCGGTGACCGTGTGACTGTGAATGTGGAGACTTTTTGCGGTAAATGTTTCTTTTGCCGTCACGGATATGTGAACAACTGTACCGACGCCAATGGCGGTTGGGCTTTGGGGTGCCGTATTGATGGCGGTCAGGCGGAATATGTACGTGTGCCCTATGCCGATCAGGGACTGAACCGTATTCCCGATACGGTAAGCGACGAGCAGGCACTCTTGGTAGGCGATGTGTTGGCCACCGGCTTCTGGGCTGCCCGTATCTCCGAAATAACCGAGGAAGACACTGTACTCATCATCGGTGCCGGGCCGACGGGTATTTGTACCCTGCTTTGTTCCATGCTGAAGAAGCCCCGTCGCATTATTGTCTGCGAGCAGTCGGCCGAAAGAATCCGTTTTGTCCGCGAGCATTATCCGGAGGTGCTGGTCATTGGGCCGGAAAACTGCAAAGATTTTGTGAGGAAGCATAGCGGTCATGGTGGGGCAGATGTCGTACTTGAAGTTGCCGGCACGGAAGATACTTTCCGCTTGGCATGGGAGTGTGCCCGTCCCAATGCCATTGTCACCATTGTGGCGCTTTATGACCAGCCTCAGTTATTGCCCTTGCCGGAGATGTATGGCAAGAATCTTGTCTTCAAGACCGGTGGTGTGGATGGGTGCGATTGTGCCGAGATACTGCGCCTGATAGCGGCGGGACAGATAGATACCACACCGCTTGTCACGCATCGTTTCCCGTTGAAGGAAATTGACGAAGCCTACCGTATTTTTGAGAATAGGCTGGAGGGGGTAATCAAGGTGGCGATTATGGGCGAGAGGAATTCCTGATGGGGTTAAGGTCGCAGTCTTATTTGTGTGAGAACTGCACAGAACTCTTGGCTGTTACAAGCGAGGCCTGTCATCTGGTAAGGCACATTGCCAAAGAACTTTATGTGTTGTAATTTAATCTGCCCTCTCTTATAGCTTTTTCTTGGTTCAGGCGTTCCTGCTGTTTCCTTTTTTCTTCTAAAGTAGAATAGGACTTCACTTCATCAAGAATGCGATGCGATGAAGCGAAGTCCTATTGAGAATGATTAGGTTGGAGAAACTTTCTTATAGATTAATTTCTACATTTGAAGTTACTGTTCCTTGTACTTGTGCACCTGCGGGAATTTCTGCTTTTCCACCTTTGATGAGAAAACCGAACAGACAGCAAATCGTCAGAACAATAGATAACGCGAGTTTATTGCTACCTTCATCGGATAAGTTGTTTCCTGACAAGTAAACAGTAGTTCCGTCAACAGCTTTTACGCTTTTGATAGCTATTTCCAGTTCTCCTTCAGAACCCAGTAAACCTCTCTTTTTGGCTCTTGTAATCTGTCCTTGTGCAATAGAACCTGCTGAAATGACGATTTTTCCATTAGCCTTGACATCACTCAATACTCTGAAATCTACCATTTGTCCGCTTTTGACATTGCTGCTGGATAATGTTGATACCAACTCTAATGGAATGCTGGTTCCGGCTCTTAATATAACCACTTCGCCAGGCATTGTAAATGACATTGTCAACATTGCAATGGCCATTAATAACACTGCAGGTTTGAAATAAACCTTTTTTGTTAATTTTGTAAACATAATAAAAATGATTTAGTTAATAAAAAATGTTGTTTATCCTTTCTAATTTTCTGATTTGTTCGTTCTTCTTTTTTGAATTGTATCGAATGGCACTTCTGCCTGCTCCGTTTATATTTCCTATATAGAATGACAATGATAAGAAACCGCAAACTCCTGCTACTCCATAGTTTTGCTTTTTTATGCTGGTATAGGTAGCGTAACCTAATAAGGAGTTGACTAAGAAAGCTGTCAGTGCACTTCCTTTATGCTTGGTATATAAGTATCCTGCTCCGGGAATTATTGATAGCATTCGGGCCATTGTAGGATTCTTCTTTTTCTGTTTCATCATTTGTTTGATAATATCAATGCTTTGCTGATTGAATGATGAAGTCCCTGCATTTTGATTGAAGCAACTCAAAGAGTTTTCGTATTCTTCGTTTTGTGCGGAAAGAATACCGTATAATGCATTTGCTTTTTGAACATCGGGAAATGAAACTGTATCACGTCTTATTTTCTCTGTCAAGTTTATAGCATTGCTGAAATTATTTGTGCAATAATATAAGATAGCTGCCTGCATTTGAAGCTCAGTGTTTTTCTTGATAGTGTCAGGAAATGTAACTTCGTATTCAAAAATGCCTTCTTCGTATTCTTTCAGTCCTCTGTGGCATAGAAGCTTTAGTTTATACAGCTGATGGTCTCCTTGGTTGGAAAAAAGTAGTCGTTCTATTTCCAATAGTGCAGGATAATACTCCTCTTTGTTGATTAATTGGTTGATAAAAAGTATATTGCTGTCTCTGTCGCTTCTCCATTTTAAGATATCTGTATGAGGCGCTTGATAACGATTATGGATTATTTGTGTAGGAAAATTGTCTTGCGGATAATCTATGAGACTTCTGTTTCCCGATTGGTAAGTAATGTCATAGTAACGTGCATCGTGGCTGCATCTTATAATTCGGTCACAAGTCAGGGTTATGGCTTTGGGAAAAGTGAAATTCTTAAAGGCCATTTTTCCGTATTGAGAGCAGGAGGGATACATGGCGCATCTGCTGTTTTTTTGACTGCTGAGAAAATCCTGATAAAAGCCAATGTAGTCATCTGTGGCTATGTTTTGTGTAAAACTGGCAGATGCTTGTATGAGTAATAGTATTATATAGATATATCGTTGCATAACTTATATACGAGTAAGTGATATCTTTGCTATCTGTTTGTTTTTTCTAATGACAATGAAATAAGCCTCAACTATAGTGTCATATTGATTCTTCTTTATAAATAGGTTGGCAATGTATTTTCCTTTCTTTTTGAGGAAAACATCGTCCTTTTCAACTGATTTGTGGAATGAGATATTCTTTTTGTTGGCTATGATACATATATGATATTACCTTCATCGGATAATGATATTTCTTTATTATTATTATGGCTGCGAAATATGTGATTGATGATGTGAGTATATAATTTGTTGGAACATCGGTATTTATCGATTCTGAAATTTTCTCCACATAGTTTTGCGGAAAAGGATAATAAAAATAGAATGTATATGATGATTCTCATTTTTTTTCTGCAAAGATAGGGCGGCAGATGTTTGCATATCATTTTGGAATGATAGTATAATTCACGAATGTGTTGAAGAAAAATCACGCTTTTCTTGATTAAGCCGGGACTTAATTGACCTGTTTCCGGTCTAATTCGGTGAGGTAGTGTTGAAAGAAATTGTGTTGCAGCACGATGGAAATGCGCAGCAGTAGGGCGGTGTCGATACTGGTACGCTTGAAGATGGAATACACATTTATCCGTTCGCAGCAGAGTTTTTTGGCGAACCAGCTCACAGAGCGTTCTTGGCGGTGAAGCTCTTCCTCTATCAGTTTTCCAATGTGTATTATACAGAAATAAAAAAGGCGGAACCATTCGTGACTTATTTCAATCTGAGGCACCGCCAAGCACCTTGTTCACAAATAAGCACAAACAGTTCACGCCCAAACAGGACGTGAACTTTCATCGACTTATTCTCGTGAACTTCAAATTGGCGGTTTTCAGATTGAGAGAATAAGAGCTAAAAGCTCAAATATCTTTTAATAAGTAATGGAATGGAAACGCTTTTCCAAAAGTTTTTGTTTTTAATAAAAAATAGGAGAGTACTTAAAAAAGTACTCTCCATATAAATAATTTCAATATTATTTGCTCAAAGCAGTAGCCACGTCCACAGCGCAAGCCACTGTACATCCTACCATCGGGTTGTTGCCAATTCCCAGGAATCCCATCATCTCTACGTGAGCGGGAACTGAGGATGAACCAGCGAACTGAGCGTCTGAGTGCATACGACCCATAGTGTCTGTCATACCGTAAGAAGCCGGTCCGGCAGCCATGTTGTCCGGGTGCAGAGTACGGCCAGTACCACCACCGGATGCTACTGAGAAGTACGGCTTGCCAGCCAATACACGTTCTTTCTTGTAAGTACCTGCAACCGGATGTTGGAAGCGGGTCGGGTTCGTAGAGTTACCAGTGATGGATACATCCACGCCTTCTTTCCACATGATAGCCACGCCTTCGCGAACATCGTCTGCACCGTAGCATTTTACTTTGGCACGAGGACCGTCGCTGTATGCGATTTCACGAACAACGTTCAGTTCGCCTGTATAGTAGTCGAATTGAGTCTGAACGTATGTAAAGCCGTTGATACGAGAGATAATCTGTGCAGCGTCCTTGCCGAGACCGTTCAGGATGCAACGCAGGGGTTCTTTACGTACTTTGTCAGCTTTAGCAGCAATCTTAATTGCACCTTCGGCAGCAGCGAATGACTCGTGACCTGCTAAGAAAGCGAAACACTTAGTTTCTTCGCGCAGCAACATGGCTGCCAAGTTACCATGACCGATACCAACCTTGCGGTCGTCGGCTACAGAACCCGGGATGCAGAATGCCTGCAGACCGATACCGATAGCTTCAGCAGCCTCAGCAGCGTTCTTGCAGCCCTTCTTGATGGCGATGGCGCAACCTACAACGTATGCCCATTTTGCATTTTCGAAACAGATGGGCTGAGTTTCTTCACAAGTCTTATAAGGATCGAGACCATGAGCTTCGCAGATAGCATTGGCTTCTTCGATGTCTTTGATACCGTTTGCGTTCAATGCAGCAAGAATCTGCTTGATACGACGGTCTTGGCTTTCAAATTTTACTTCTCTAATCATATGTCTTTCCTCCTTATATTATTCGTGACGTGGGTCAATGTGTTTAACTGCACCTTGCTCTTCAGTGAAGCGGCCGTATGTACCGGTAACTTTCTTCAATGCTTCATTGGCGTCTGTACCTTTCTTGATTTCATCCATGAACTTGCCCAGATGAACAAATTCGTAACCGCAGATTTCGTCGTTCTTGTCCAAAGCGATAGTCTTGATGTAACCTTCTGCCATTTCCAGATAACGAGAACCCTTAGCCAAAGTTCCGTACAGTGTACCTACCTGGCTACGCAGACCTTTACCCAAGTCTTCCAAGCCAGCACCAATCATCAAACCGCCTTCAGAGAAAGCCGACTGAGTGCGACCGTAAACGATTTGCAGGAAGAGCTCGCGCATAGCTGTATTGATGGCGTCGCAAACGAGGTCAGTGTTCAATGCTTCAAGGATAGTCTTTCCCGGGAGGATTTCTGATGCCATGGCAGCAGAGTGAGTCATACCGGAGCAACCGATAGTCTCAACCAAAGCTTCCTGAATAACGCCTTCCTTTACATTGAGGGTTAATTTACATGCACCTTGCTGAGGAGCACACCAGCCAATACCGTGTGTCAGACCAGAGATGTCAACAATTTCTTTCGCTTTTACCCATTTACCTTCTTCGGGAATAGGAGCCGGTCCGTGGTTAGGACCTTTCTTCACAACACACATGTGTTCCACTTCGTGTGAATAAGTCATAATTAGCTCTTTTTTAAGTGATATAATTAAAAAAACGTAGTCCTCTTTTATTAGTCGGGTGCAAAGTTAGTTGTTTTCCCCGTTTCTGCCAACTGTTCAATTTGACTTTTTTATTAAAAAGAAGTAATGAGAAGTTGAATTTCTGCGGAATGTAAAGTAGAGTTTGCAGTTGACTGTTTTTTCGTCTCTGATAGGGCTTGTGAATCAATAAGGTATGTGCTTGTTAATCAGGAAGAGTCTTTTTAAAATTCCTTGCTTGCGTCTTGGTGATTTTTTGCCATGCCTATGGCACAGTTTTGCCAACACGGTGGCACAGTTTTGCCAATGGTAAGGCAAAATCTTGCCAACTGGTTGGCAAGACGAAGAAAATAAAGAGGAGTCCGTGTTTGACTATGGTTGCAAAGTCTTACCTTTGTGGCATAATAAATAAAAAACAAACTATGATAGAAGTTACAGATGTGGCATTGCGCCAGGCTGCCGGCGAAGGGATGGATGCGTTTATCGGCGTATTCACTGATGCTTATAAGAAAGAAATAGGCGGAGAAATGACTGCAGGGACGATGTCTTTGCTTACCGGTGAACAGCATTCTTTGTTGGCCTATCAGATATTCCGTGATGAAGTGATGGAGGGAGGCTTCTGCCAACTGATTCAAAATGGTTATGGCGGTTATATTTTCGACAATCCGTTTGCCAAAGTGATGCGTTTGTGGGGAGTGGGCGATTTGAGTAAGTTGGTTTATGCTGCCAGGAAAATATACGATAGCCATCGTGACGACTTGGAGCGTGAACGCACAGACGAGGAGTTTATGGCAATGTACGAGCAATATGAGGCTTTCGATGAACTGGAAGATGAATTCTTGGAGAAAGAAGAGGAATATACAGCTTTGGTTGCCGGCTATGTGGATGAACATTTGGAACTGTTTGCCAAGATTGTGTAGTGTGGATTAACTGATATAAATGTTAAATATTACTGTGACATGCAGTATTTAGATTAATCTTTCATTTAATCTTAAAAACAATGAAAAAACGAGGAGAGTATTATATTACTCAATTCTTTTATTTAAATTTGCAAACTCTAATATTTATAGGAAAGATGAAACAATTTAAATTCTTGATGGTTGCCTTTAGCTTATTAATGGGCGTTTCTTTAACTTCGTGTCTGAATTCTGAAAGTGATCCTAACAGTTACGGAGGTGGTATGGTTAAAGTTCAGAGTTATACGGGCTATACCTCTTTTAAAGGCGAGGGCGGCATAACTATTACCCCAACACTGGCTTCTATTTCTGTTTTAGAGGCTAATGGCCTCAAAATATCAGAATTGAGTGATAAAGTGGTGAATATAGCCTATCGTTGGGATCCTACCCAAGTGGATATACCTAAAGATTCCAAAGATATCAAAGGTGTTGAGTTGTATTCTATCGAATCTTTGGATAATCCGGTGGAAATCGTAGAAGAAAAGGGTGTGTCTGCAAACGACTCTCTTGCACACTCTAACAATGCTGCCATTATTTCAGTGGGATATGATGCAAGTGGTATGAAATATGAACCGCAATTCTTCTATGATGATTATACGATTGTTGTTCCGATGAATTATTATATTAATAACAAGAAACATTTCTTGTCGTTGATGTATTATCCGAATGAGGACAATGGCCCTGAACTGACATTGTATTTGGCTCATAATTCAAATAAAGATTCTGAATCCGCTAACAGTACTTCTTGGAATTTGACTGCAAATACAGGTGGCTATTATGGATTGGGATTGTTCTATAAGGCATACGATTTGAGAAGTGTGATTAGTCGTTATAAAAGAGAAACCGGCTTTTTTGAAAATCCTCCTGTTGTTAAGATTGTAGCGAACGTAAATCAATATTCAATGAAGCTGGATGATTCTCAGACAGAAGAGAAGACATATACAGTAACAAAGAAAGAAGCAGATAAATAAGATTTGAACTACAAAGAATTATTTCATATAGCAATACTACTGATTTCCTCTCCGGCTCGTGCTTGGGAGGAAATTAGTTTAGAGGATAGGCGAAAAGTTTTTACTGCTTTTGTCTATCCTATGATTGGTTTATGCGGGTTGTCCGTCTTCATTGGCTCTTTGATGAAGATGGGATGGGACGGACCGCAAAGTTTTCAATATGCCATGACACAATGCTGTGCGGTGGCTGTATCCTTGTTTGGAGGATATTTTTTGGCAGCCTATCTCATCAATGGGTTGCGTGTCCGCATGTTTATGCTGGACAGTGATATTCCTTTGGCGCAACAGTTTGCAGGTTATGCATTGGTAGTAGTGTTCATGCTGAAAATTGTCATCGGCATATTGCCGGACTTTGGCATTATGGCTCTGTTGCTCCAATTCTATATCGTGTATGTAGTGTGGGAAGGAAGCAAAAAGGTGATGCAGGTAGAAGAAAAAGACCGTTTGCGTTTCACTATTCTTTCTTCAATTTTCTTAATAGTTTGTCCGGTAGTGATTGAATGGATATTCAATAAGCTGACGGTAGTGCTAAACTGATAAATGTAATGAAACAAGCTCCTGTAAATATAAAGAATAAGCGTGCTACGTTCGACTACGAGCTGACGGACACCTATACGGCCGGCATTGTGCTTACGGGCACAGAAATCAAGTCCATCCGCTTGGGCAAAGCAAGCTTAGTCGATACGTTCTGTTACTTTGCAAACGGTGAATTGTGGGTGAAGAACATGCACGTGGCCGAATACTTCTATGGTTCGTACAACAATCACAATGCACGCAGGGAGCGCAAGCTTTTGTTGAATAAGAAGGAACTGGAGAAACTGATGCGCGGCACGAAAGACCCGGGTTTCACCATTGTTCCCGTGCGCTTGTTTATCAATGAAAAGGGGTTGGCCAAACTTGTGGTGGCACTAGCCAAAGGTAAGAAGCAATATGATAAGCGCGAATCACTGAAGGAAAAAGATGACAAACGCGATATGGCGCGTATGTTTAAAAGATAATATGAGTAAACTTGGTAGTTTGGTGCGTGAGCGCATCCTTATTCTGGATGGTGCAATGGGCACCATGATACAGCAGTACAACTTGACAGAGGAAGATTTTCGGGGCGAACGCTTCTCGCAGATTTCCGGACAGATGAAAGGTAACAATGACCTGCTTTGCCTGACACGCCCTGATGTGATACAAGATATTCACCGCAAGTATCTGGCGGCAGGTGCGGATATTATCGAAACAAATACATTCAGTTCCACCCGCATCAGTATGGCCGACTATCATGTGCAGGACTATGTGCGTGAGATGAATCTTGCCGCAGCTCGTCTGGCCCGCGAAGTGGCGGATGAGTTTACCTCTCTTACTCCCCACAAACCCCGTTTTGTGGCAGGCTCCGTAGGACCGACGAACAAGACCAGTTCCATGAGTCCTGATGTGAACAATCCGGCTTTCCGCGCCTTGAGCTACGATGAACTTGCCGATGCCTACCGTGAGCAGATAGAAGCATTACTCGAAGGTGGTGTGGATGCCTTGTTGATAGAAACTATTTTTGATACGCTGAATGCGAAGGCTGCTATTTTTGCCGCCGGGCAGGCAATGGAAACTGTAGGAGTTCATGTACCCTTGATGCTTTCTGTGACTGTTTCTGATATTGGAGGGCGTACTTTGTCGGGACAAACTTTGGATGCTTTTCTCGCCTCCGTGCAGCATGCCGATATTTTTTCCATTGGGCTGAACTGCTCTTTCGGAGCCCGCCAACTGAAGCCTTTCTTGGAGCAACTTGCCGTCCGTGCACCCTATTATATCAGTGCTTATCCCAATGCCGGACTGCCTAACAGTCTGGGAGAATACGACCAGACACCTGCCGACATGGCACTGGAAGTGAAAGAATACATTCACGAAGGACTGGTGAATATTATCGGTGGTTGTTGCGGAACGACAGATGCCTACATTGCCGAGTACTCCTCACTGATTGCCGGTGCAACGCCCCATCAGCCGGCGCCCTGCCCGGAAAATCTTTGGCTTTCCGGGCTTGAACTTCTGGAAGTGAAACCGGAAAATAACTTCGTGAATGTGGGTGAACGTTGCAATGTGGCGGGTTCGCGCAAATTCTTGCGTCTGATTAATGAAAAGAAATATGACGAGGCGCTCAGCATTGCCCGCCAGCAGGTGGAGGACGGTGCGCAGGTCATCGATATAAATATGGACGACGGACTGCTGGATGCTCAAGTGGAGATGACGACTTTCCTCCATCTGATAGCTTCGGAACCGGAGATTGCCCGTGTTCCCGTCATGATAGACTCCTCTAAGTGGGAAGTGATTGTGGCCGGATTGAAATGCTTGCAAGGCAAGTCCATCGTCAACTCCATCTCTTTGAAGGAGGGAGAAGATAAATTCCTGGAGCATGCGCGTACCATCAAGCAATATGGTGCGGCAACTGTGGTGATGGCTTTTGATGAAAAAGGGCAGGCAGACACGTACGAACGTAAGATTGAGGTTTGTGAACGGGCATACCGTCTTTTGGTGGACAAGATAGGATTCAATTCCCATGATATAATTTTCGACCCGAATGTACTGGCTGTTGCCACGGGTATGGACGAGCACAATAACTATGCGGTGGACTTTATCCGTGCCACCGGATGGATACGCAAAAATCTGCCCGGTGCGCATGTCAGTGGGGGAGTGAGTAACCTTTCCTTCTCTTTCCGCGGCAATAATTACATTCGCGAGGCAATGCATGCCGTATTCCTTTACTATGCCATCCGCGAGGGCATGGATATGGGTATCGTCAATCCGGCTACTTCTGTTCTTTACACCGATATTCCCGCTGATATATTGGAACGCATAGAGGATGTGGTCTTGAACCGTCGTCCCGATGCTGCCGAGCGCCTGATAGAAACTGCCGAGCGCTTGAAAGCGGAAGCAGAGGCGGCAAAAACTTCCGGAGGAGAGCGGCAGGCTGCCGCTCATTCCCAACTTGCCTGGAGAGAGGGGACTTCTGTGGAAGAGCGGTTGAAGTATGCCTTGACAAAGGGTATTGGCGATTATCTGGAAGAAGACCTTGCCGAAGCGTTGAAACTGTATCCCAAAGCTGTTTCTATCATTGAAGGTCCGTTGATGGCGGGCATGAATCATGTTGGCGACTTGTTTGGGGCAGGCAAAATGTTCCTGCCGCAAGTAGTGAAGACGGCACGCACCATGAAGAAAGCGGTTGCCATCCTCCAGCCCGTAATCGAGTCGGAGAAAGAAGAGGGTACAACTGCTGCCGGGAAGGTGCTGTTGGCTACGGTAAAAGGTGATGTGCACGACATTGGCAAAAATATAGTCTCGGTAGTAATGGCCTGCAACGGGTACGATATAGTGGACCTTGGCGTCATGGTGTCTGCCGAAACCATTGTGCGGCATGCCATAGAGGAAAAGGTAGACATGATAGGATTGAGTGGTCTGATAACTCCTTCGCTGGATGAAATGGTGCATGTAGCCATTGAGCTGGAAAAGGCAGGTCTGGACATTCCTCTGCTGATAGGTGGTGCCACGACTTCACCGCTTCACACTGCTCTGAAGATTGCTCCGGTCTATCATGCTCCCGTAATCCATCTGAAGGACGCTTCGCAAAATGCTACAGTAGCAGCCAAACTGATGAATCCTAAGACAAAGGAGGAGCTGGAAGAAGAACTGCATGAGAAGTATCGGCAGTTGTGCGAGAAGAACTGGGGAACACAACTGCAAACAGTTTCTCTGGAAGAGGCGAGAAAAAATAAACTGAGGCTGTTTTAAGAATAAAAAATGAAGGATTAAGGATTAACCTGCGGTATATATTCCTAATATTATGCGCAATTCATTAATCCCTAATCCTTATTTTCTTCTTGTATTGTTCAAATCGTGAGGTAATATCCCTTACAAAATTATAAGTTTCGATGCCACGGAAATAACCGTTTTTGCAGACGGGGTCTGTGAAGTATTCCTCGTTGCTTTTTAGTAGAATGAAGTTTTCTACATTATCACGCCAGACATATTTGTTTTTGCCGTATTTTTCGGCCAGTGCCATGGCATCCAGCACATGGCCGATTCCGGAATTATAAGATGCCAGCACAAAGTTGATACGTTCTTCTTGGGGTATCTTGGAAAAACTTTTGGCTGTGGCACCTATGTATTTCACGGCAGCCTTTATATTCTCTTCAGGATTCTGTTCCTTTCCTTCGGGCACCCCCATGGCTCTGGCTGTGGCGGGCATCAGCTGCATAAGTCCTTTGGCACCTGCCCAAGATACTGCGGTAGAGTCGAAGTTGGATTCTGTATATGCCAAGGATGCCAGCAGACGCCAGTCCCAATTTATCTCGGGAGCATATTTCTTGAACAAATCGTCGTAAAGGGAGATTTTCCCTTCTCGCAGGGAGAGGATGGGGGAGTGGGGAACGGCCTTGCCGATTTCAAAATATCGTTTCATGCTTGCCGTGTAGGCAGGCGAAGTCATATTCACCTCATGCCATTTGTTGGCGGCTGCTGCTAATTGCGGACAGTCTTTCCTGACTGCCCATGAGGCACGCTGGTCAAAGCTGATGGAAAGCTTGATATTCAGATTGGAATAATAAGTGGTATTGAGCTGTGCCACGTCATTGTCTGCTACAGTGTAGGAGATTTTCCCTTGCGCCACTTGAGTGATGAGGTCTTCTGCACTGATACTGTCGTTGGTCACTTTATGAATGTGGATACCTCCTCCGAGTTCCTCGTCCAGATTGACTAGCCGTTCATAATATTTTCCGGGCTTCACATACACATCTTTCCCGATAAGTTCCGTCACGTCCTTCAGTGGTTTGGTACGTCCGCCGTTACGTTGCACGATGACTTGGTGGGTGATGACTTCCTCACCGCAATAAAGCAGGCTATCTTTCCACTCTTTGGTGATGGGCAGGTTGTAGGCAATGAGATCTCCTTTGCCTGCCAACAACTTCTCTATGAGCTCGTGTACATTCCGGGCCACCTCTATTCTCAGCTTCACTCCTAGGCTCCTGGCAAATTGTTCGCTGAGTTCGTACTGGAATCCCATGTCTTGGCCACGGTAGATGAAATAGGAAGTGGAACTGTACAGTGTCAATACAACCAGTTCTCCGCTGTCCTTTATCTGTTGCAGGTCGTCCGCTTCTTCTTTTTCGGCAGGATGTCCTCCTCGGCATCCTGCCATGCAACACAACGACACCAGTAGAATCATTGATAACGGATTATTGATAATGGATAATGTATGCTTGGCGAGAGAAAATAGGTTGTTCATATTTCATAGGTTTAGTGCGTTCTTAATTATCCGTTATCAACTCTCCGTTATAAATTAATTCCCCAAATGCTTCTTGATATACATGGTCAATATATCAATAGCCACTTGGTTGTTTCCGCCTTCCGGTACAATGAGGTCGGCGTATCGTTTGCACGGCTCTATGAATTGCTGGTGCATGGGTTTCAGTATGCGAGTATAGCGCTCCATGACGGCTTCGGCTGTACGTCCGCGTTCCACCACATCGCGCTGGATTACACGAATCAGTCGTTCGTCGGGGTCAGCGTCTACAAATATCTTTAAATCCATCATGTTTCGTAGTTTCTTGTCGCACAAGGCAAGGATACCCTCGATGATGATGACTTCCCGAGGTTCGATATGGATGGTTTCGGGCTGGCGTGTACATGTCAGGTATGAATAGGTGGGCTGTTCTATGCTTTTTCCTTCGCGCAGCATGGCGGCATGCATGGAAAGAAGGCTCCACTCAAAAGCGTCGGGGTGATCAAAGTTAATGTTCTGCCGTTCTTCCACGGGCACATGGCTACTGTCCTTGTAGTAAGAGTCTTGTGGCAATAATACCACTTCACCAGCCGGTAGGCTTTCGATAATTTTACGTACGACGGTGGTTTTTCCCGAGCCGGTTCCACCTGCAATTCCTATTATTAACATCCGTTTAAGTGTATATTTGAAACAAAACCAGTATTTTTGCAGTTGTTAAGACAGCTGCTTAGGCTGACAAATATAAGGATAAATCATTTAAATAGCAAAGTTATGGTAAAGCACATTGTATTATTTAAGTTAAAAGATGAGGCACCGGCTGACGAGAAGTTAGCTGCAATGAACAGTTTCAAGTCGGCTATTGAAGCACTTCCTGCTAAAATATCCGTTATCCGCAAGATTGAAGTCGGACTGAACGTCAATCCTGCCGAAACTTGGAGCATCGCTCTTTACAGTGAGTTTGATACGTTGGATGACGTGAAATACTATGCTACCCATCCCGATCATGTGGCTGCCGGTAAGCTCATCGCTGCTGTGAAAGAGAGCCGTGCCTGTGTGGATTATGAGATAATCGAAAATTAAAATCAGAGAACATGAAAAAATTACTGTTCCCTTTCGTTCTGTTGCTCTTCGCTGTGGCGGTGCAGGCACAGATACAAGACCCCGTCAAGTTCAATTCCGAACTGAAGATTTTGGCTGCCGATGAAGCGGAGGTCGTTTTTACGGCTGCTATTGACAAGGGCTGGCATGTCTATTCCACCGACTTGGGCGATGGAGGGCCTATCTCGGCGACTTTCAATGTGGAGAAAATTTCCGGAGCGGAAGTAGTGGGTAAACTAAAGCCCATGGGCAAGGAAATTTCTACTTTCGACAAGCTGTTCGAAATGAAGGTGCGTTATTTTGAGAATGCAGCCCAATTTGTGCAGAAGCTGAAATTGACGGGTGGTGCCTATCAGCTGGAAGGGTATCTGGAATATGGTGCCTGCAACGATGAAAATTGTCTGCCGCCCACACAAGTGCCTTTCCAATTCTTTGGTAAGGCAGAAGGGGCTGCAAAAGAAGCTGTCGTTGCTGGGGCTGAAACGAAAGTCGAAGAGCAGCCAGCAAAGCAGGAAGCTGACACCGATGCAGCTTCTGGGGTTGCCATCGCCAGTGTGGACGGTCTGACAGAGATTAATGTAACGGACAAGGTAGACCTCTGGAAGCCGGTCATCAATGAACTGCAATCTTTGGGCGAAACTACTTCGCAGGAAGATATGTCCTGGATTTATATCTTTATTACCGGATTTGTCGGTGGATTGCTGGCGCTCTTCACTCCTTGTGTATGGCCCATTATCCCGATGACTGTCAGCTTCTTCCTGAAGCGTAGTAAGGATAAGAAGAAGGGTATTCGTGATGCATGGACGTATGGTGCTTCCATCGTAGTGATTTATGTGACGCTCGGACTGGCCATTACGCTGATTTTCGGAGCCAGCGCACTGAACGCACTCTCTACGAATGCAGTATTCAATATCCTTTTCTGCCTGATGCTGGTGGTGTTTGCGGCTTCCTTCTTCGGAGCGTTCGAGATAACGTTGCCCTCCAAGTGGAGTACGGCTGTAGACAGCAAGGCCGAGGCGACAAGCGGTTTGCTCAGCATCTTCTTGATGGCGTTTACCTTGTCGCTGGTATCTTTCTCCTGCACGGGACCCATTATCGGATTCCTGCTGGTGCAGGTTTCCACGACGGGCAGCGTGGTGGCTCCCGCCATCGGCATGCTGGGCTTTGCCATAGCTTTGGCATTGCCTTTCACGCTGTTTGCTTTATTCCCGTCTTGGTTGAAGTCCATGCCCAAATCCGGCGGATGGATGAACATCATCAAGGTGACGCTCGGCTTCCTGGAGCTGGCCTTTGCCCTGAAGTTCCTTTCAGTAGCCGATTTGGCTTACGGTTGGCGTATCCTCGACCGTGAAACGTTCCTTGCCTTGTGGATTGTACTTTTTGCGCTGCTTGGTTTCTACTTGTTGGGCAAAATCAAGTTCCCGCACGATGATGACGATACGAAGGTCAGCGTACCCCGTTTCTTCATGGCGTTGGCCTCACTGGCATTTGCGGTGTATATGATTCCCGGTTTGTGGGGAGCTCCGTTGAAGGCAGTCAGTGCTTTTGCGCCGCCCATGCAGACGCAGGATTTCAATCTTTACAATAATGAGGTACATGCCAAGTTTGATGATTACGACCTCGGTATGGAGTATGCCCGCCAGCATGGCAAGCCCGTGATGCTCGATTTCACCGGTTACGGTTGCGTGAACTGCCGTAAGATGGAGCTTGCCGTATGGACAAACCCGAAGGTGAGCGATATTATCAATAACGACTATGTGCTTATCACGCTCTACGTCGACAACAAGACGCCGCTTTCTTCTCCCATAAAGATTGTGGAGAATGGCACGGAACGCATGTTGCGCACGGTAGGAGACAAGTGGAGCTACTTGCAGCGCGTCAAGTTCGGTGCCAATGCACAGCCCTTCTATGTGCTGATTGACAACGAAGGCAAGCCGGTCAACAAGTCCTATTCCTACAATGAGGATATTCCTGCATACATTGAATTCCTTCAGACCGGGTTGGAGAATTATAAAAAAGAGAAATAGATAGAATCGGAAAAGGATGCTTGTAAAAAGGCATCCTTTTTTCACTAAATCCCCTTTTTGTATGAAACACATTATAGACATTGATGCTTGGGAACGCCGGGACAATTATGGCTTTTTCCGTGGATTTGCAAACTCTTGGTATTCTGTCACCACTGAGATTGATTGCACAGAAGCCAGTGCTTCCGCCCGAGCGATGAAGCGTTCCTTTTTCCTTTATTATCTTTACGCAGTGTTGCGTTCGGCCAATGAAGTTGATGAGCTGCGTTACCGTACAGACAAGGAAGGCCGGGTGGTTTTTCACGACCGTGTGGACATCATCTCTCCGATAGCCGTTCCTGGAAAGATCTTCTATACTGTGCGCATTCCCTATCACGAGGATTTTGAGCGTTTTTATGCCGAGGCCTTTGCTCTGATAACGAATATACCTGAAGACGGTGACCCGTATGGAGCTGAAAAAGTGCTGGCAAGTCAGGGTGATTACGATGTAGTCCATCTGAGTGCGGTTCCAAAAATGTATTTCACCTCCATTAGTTACACGATTGCCGAAGTCGGTAATGGTTGCAGTTATCCTCTGATGACTGCCGGAAAAGTTGTGACTCGCGAAGGACGTCTGGTATTGCCGCTTTCCATCTACGTCAACCATGCTTTTGTAGACGGTTCGCATCTTACCTCCTTCTTCGGAAAGGTGGAGAAGTATTTGAAGGAAATCAATTCTCCTATGCCAAGATTATTTAATTAATTACTAACTTGTCCCGATTTTAGTGGGGCACTAATGCCTATCGTGCCGTACATTGGGACACAAAACATCATCTGGGCCGGCTATAGGAATAGATAGAATAACGTTTTCTGTTTGAAGCGAGTAACGTGTTTTTTCTTCCTTGATTTATATCTGAAAAGTAAGCGTATATTAAATTCTTCATTGAAATTTAATATGCGCTTTTTGGTGTATGAGAAAAGAAAAATCTATCTTTGTCCATAGTCGTTAATTTGAATGCAAACAGAAGATTTTGTATAATTGAACAAACTTCGACAGCATTATAATCCAATTATCAGAGATATGGGAAAGAACCTCTTTGTGCACATAAAGGTATTTGTTTTGTCGGTTTTTCTGCTGTTTGTTTCGTCTTTTCTCCTGCATGCACAGAAAAAAGATTTTACTACTTGGACGAATCTCGGTTTTGAATATAAATTGCGTTCGGCATTTGCTGTTTCCGCTGCTCTGGAGTGGCGCACGAAGGATGATTTTGGGAAAACAGACCGATGGGGATTGCAGGTGGGAGGAAGCTACAAGCCGCTGTCCTTCTTGAAGTTCGGAGCAGGATATGAGACACATTATCGTAACCGGGGAACGGATGGATGGAAGTTTCGGCATCGCTACCATGTAGACGGAACCTTGTCTGCTCGTGTGCAAAGGGTAAAACTGTCCTTGCGTGAGCGCTTTCAGCATACGTTCGATGGATATGAGGACGAGTTCCGCATGCGCTCGTGTGCGAAGGTGGCATATGACATTCCGAAGTGTAAGTTGGAGCCGTATGCTTCGGTCGAAATGTATAATGGTTTGAATAGGACAGAGCATTTTGGAGTAAAGCGGATGCGTTATCGCGGGGGAATCACGTTGCCTTTGTCCGAGCGCTGGGAGGCGGACCTCTTTTATTGCAGGCAGTGGGAGCAGGATAAGCGGAAGAATATAGTAGGAGTGGAGTGTGCTTATAGCTTCTGAGAGTGGAGCCTGTCAGTATCGACAGCCCATCCCAGGAATATCCAACGCCATCCGAAGTAAGCGCCTGTCTTGTTGTGCGGGTTGGGCGAGAAACGGAGCCGCTGGTCGTCATTACCTACGGAGTAGTATTCGTAATTGGTGAAATGGTCGAGCATCAGGGCGTAATTGTATTGGTTGGGGCTGATATAGGTGGTGTCGAAGTCGCTGAAATTGAGGAATTTCTTCAGTGATTTTCCGAAGGTGTTCTTATGCACGACGCTGTCGTACGCAATAGGATTGTTCTCCTTGTTTTGTGCAAACAATGAGAATGTAAATAATATCCATAAGCAGAAAAAGCCTCCTCTTTGCATCTTATTGTTCTCTCTCATCTATACAAAGCTAAATAGAATAACCGGTTTTAAACAGTATCTCGCTAATTTTTCTCTGAAAAAGGTATTAATAATTTGTAGTTTTCAATCGGAATGACTAATATTGAACGTTTTATTAAGCGAGTTTATGAGTCAGAACCAGATAAAGGAGAATACTATATGAAGAAGATTATCAATCCGTGGAAAGATATGGAGGGGTACAACTGTTTCGGTTGCTCTCCCGACAATGAAGCAGGTGTGAGAATGGAGTTTTATGAGGACGGCGACGAGGTGGTGAGTATCTGGAAGCCGCGTCCGGAGTATCAAGGATGGCTGAATACGTTGCATGGAGGCATCCAATCCGTATTGCTGGATGAAATCTGTGGCTGGGTAGTGTTCCGCAAGTTGCAGACCGGTGGGGTAACATCGAAAATGGAGACCCGATTCCGCAAATCCATATCAACCAACGACGCGCACGTGGTACTACGGGCTTCGCTTCGGGAGCAGAAACGGAATATTGCCATTATAGAAGCGCATCTGTACAATAGCATGGGAGAACTTTGTACGGAAGCTACATGCACCTACTTCACCTTTCCGAAGGAGAAAGCGGAAGCGGAAATGCATTTTCATAGCTGCGAAGTGGAGCAGGAGGAAATATTGCCGTTGATTTAATTGTTTCACCACAGATTACACAGATTTGCATAGATTGGAATAAAAATAATCTGTGTAATCTGTGGTGAACTAAGATGAATTTGAAAGAAAAAATAAACTTTTTGTGATAAATTTTTTGGAGTTTCAAACTTTTAGTTTACTTTTGTCGCATTAAAATCCAAAAAATATGAAGAATATCGTTGCACATCATCACCATCATCATCCTAACGAATAACTCGGTGGGCGTATGAGTGTATATGTACAACAGATGACATAACAGACGAGGCTTGCCGAATATTGGTAAGCCTCGTTTTGTTTTCTGTCATCTCATTCAAAATAGTAAATAGTAAATAACCTTATGTTAAGAATTGCAGTACAAGCTAAGGGTCGTCTGTATGACGAGACCATGTCTTTTTTGGGAGAATCGGATATTAAGTTGAGTGCCATGAAGCGTTCGTTGTTGGTGCAGTCATCAAATTTTCCTCTTGAAGTGTTGTTCCTGAGGGATGACGACATTCCGCAGTCTGTGGCTACCGGAGTGGCTGATATAGGAATTGTGGGTGAGAATGAATTTGTTGAGAAGAATGAGGATGCAGAGATAATCAAGCGTCTGGGATTTAGTAAGTGTCGTTTGTCTCTCGCCATGCCGAAGGATATTGAGTATCCGGGGGTGAAGTGGTTTCACGGAAAGAAGATTGCGACATCTTATCCGGGTATCCTTTCCGGCTTTTTGAAAGAGAATGGGGTGAATGCGGAGATACACGTCATTACGGGGTCGGTAGAAGTGGCGCCGGGCATCGGTCTGGCAGATGCCATTTTCGATATTGTAAGTTCCGGTTCTACGCTGGTGAGCAACCGCCTGAAGGAAGTGGAGGTTGTGATGAAGTCCGAAGCCCTGCTGATTGGTAACAGGAACCTGAGCGAGGAAAAGCAAGAGATATTGAGGGAGCTGTTGTTCCGTATGGATGCTGTGAAGACAGCCGAAGATAAGAAGTATGTGCTGATGAATGCCCCGAAAGAGAAACTGGATGAGATTGTCTCTGTACTTCCGGGCATGAAGAGCCCCACGGTGATGCCTTTGGCACAAGAAGGCTGGTGCTCAGTACATACCGTACTCGACGAGAAGTGTTTCTGGGAGATTATCGGAAAGTTGAAGGCATTGGGGGCGGAAGGCATTCTGGTGCTGCCGATTGAGAAAATGATAATTTAAAGCCTCGAGGATGTGTCAAAAGTATATAAACGCTTTCTTTATGTTACGACATTAGGTACGAATTACGCGAAATAGCGCGGAATCGGTAAAATGAATCCGTGAAATCCGCGTAATCAGCGCCTAATAGAAAGCCTTCAGAGAGTTTTGACACACCTCCAATAATATCATGGTTTATGCATAAATCTTTAAAAACATGTCATTATGATATTGATTAGTAATCCCGATAAATCCCAGTGGCAAGAGATCCTGAAACGTCCGGTGATGAATACGGAGAATCTGTTTGATACGGTACGGAGCGTTATTGACCGTGTGAAGGCAGAGGGAGACCGTGCTGTACTGGATTATGAAGAAAAATTTGATAAAGTGGTACTGGCCTCGCTGGCAGTGTTGGAAGAGGAACAGCAGGAAGCGGAAAACCTGGTGAGTGAAGACTTGAAAGCGGCCATTCGCTTGGCAAAGCAGAACATCGAGACTTTCCACGCCGCACAACGTTTTGAGGGCAAGAAGGTGCAGACCCAGCCGGGAGTGACCTGCTGGCAGAAAGCGGTTGCCATAGAAAAAGTGGGATTGTATATTCCCGGAGGAACTGCTCCGCTGTTCTCTACGGTACTGATGCTAGCTGTTCCTGCCAAGATTGCCGGATGCAAGGAGATTGTTCTCTGCACCCCTCCGGGACGTGACGGAAAGGTACATCCCGCTGTGCTGTTTGCCGCAAAAGTGGCAGGTGTCAACCGGATTTTCAAGGCTGGCGGCATACAAGCCATTGCCGCTATGGCATACGGAACGGAAAGTGTACCTAAGGTTTACAAGATATTCGGTCCGGGAAATCAGTATGTTACGGCTGCCAAACAGCTTGTGAGCTTGCGTGATGTGGCGATAGATATGCCGGCAGGACCTTCGGAAGTAGAAGTATTGGCTGACGAAACTGCTAATCCGGTTTTTGTTGCTGCCGACTTATTGAGCCAGGCGGAGCACGGAGTGGACAGCCAGGCTATATTAATCACTACCTCTGTCGAATTGCAACAAGCTGTAAAGGTGGAAGTAGAACGCCAACTAGCCTTACTGCCACGTAAAGAGATTGCCGAAAAGTCTCTTGCCAACAGCAAACTGATTGTTGTGGACAGTATGAAAGAAGCCATCGAACTGACCAACGCATATGCTCCCGAGCATCTTATCATAGAAACCAAAGATTACCTTTCCTTGGCAGAACGTATTGTGAATGCCGGTTCCGTATTCTTGGGTTCCCTCACTCCGGAGAGTGCGGGAGATTATGCTTCGGGCACAAACCACACCTTGCCGACAAACGGCTATGCCAAAGCATACAGCGGTGTCAGCCTCGACAGCTTTATCCGCAAGATAACCTTCCAGGAGATAAAGCCGGAAGGGCTGAATAGCATCGGTCCTGCTATTGAGTTGATGGCTGCCAATGAACAGCTGGATGCGCATAAGAATGCCGTGAGTGTGAGACTTCTTTAATTGATAGTTGATAATGGATAATTATTGTTGTCATTATCTATTATCAATCGTCAATTATCAATTATCAATCGTTAATTATCCATTATCAACTAATAAAGTGAAAACATTACAAGAACTTACCCGTCCGAATATCTGGCGTCTGAAGCCTTATTCTTCAGCACGTGACGAATATAATGGTGTTGCAGCATCCGTTTTTCTTGATGCAAACGAGAATCCTTATAATATGCCGCACAACCGTTATCCCGATCCTATGCAGCGGGAACTAAAGACAGAATTGTCTAAAATTAAAAAGGTGAGTCCCGATTCCATCTTCTTGGGGAATGGCAGTGACGAAGCTATCGATTTGGTGTTTCGTGCTTTTTGTGAACCCCGTGTGGACAATGTAGTAGCTATAGACCCTACCTATGGCATGTATCAAGTCTGTGCAGATGTCAATGATGTGGAGTATCGTAAGGTACTGCTTGATGAGGATTTCCAGTTCTCTGCCGACAAGCTTCTGACAGCTGTGGATGAGCATACCAAACTGATTTTTATCTGCTCCCCCAACAATCCCACCGGAAATGATTTGCTCCGTAGCGAGATTGAAACGCTAATCCGTCAGTTTGACGGGCTGGTGATACTGGATGAGGCATACAATGACTTCTCCGAGGCACCTTCCTTGCTCGAAGAATTGGTCAATTATCCAAACCTCATTGTGCTGCAAACCTTCTCCAAAGCATGGGGATGCGCTGCCATCCGTCTGGGTATGGCATTTGCTTCACCGGAGATTATCGGCATCCTCAATAAAATAAAGTATCCCTATAACGTGAACCAGTTGACGCAGAAGCAGGCGATGGAAATGCTTTACCGTTATTATGAAATAGAACGTTGGGTGAAGACGTTGAAGGAAGAACGGGAAATCTTGGAAGCGGAGTTTGCCGTATTGCCATGTACGGTGAAGATGTTCCCCTCTCATGCCAATTTTTTCTTGGCCCGTGTAACGGATGCTGTGAAAATTTACAATTATTTGGTAGGCAAGGGCATTATTGTCCGCAACCGTAATTCTGTTTCACTCTGTGGAAATTGCCTGCGGGTGACAGTAGGAACGAGAGGTGAGAATGAAAAGTTGATTGAAGCGCTGAAAGCATTTACGATTTGAGCATTTATCATTTATGAAGAAAAAAGTTCTTTTTATAGACCGTGACGGAACATTAGTCATTGAGCCGCCGATTGATTATCAGTTAGACTCTCTGGAAAAGTTGGAGTTTTATCCGAAAGTGATGCGTAATCTTGGTTTTATCCGCAGCAAGCTGGATTTTGATTTTGTGATGGTGACCAATCAAGACGGGCTCGGTACAGTTTCCTTTCCGGAAGAGACCTTTTGGCCGGCACACAACCTGATGATGAAGACATTGGAAGGCGAAGGCATCACCTTCGACGATATCTGCATAGATCGAAGCATGCCTGACGACAATGCACCGACCCGCAAGCCGCGTACCGGAATGCTTACCAAGTATCTCGATAACCCGGACTACGATTTGTCCCACAGCTTCGTCATCGGCGACCGATCTACGGATGTGGAACTGGCAAAGAATTTAGGCTGCCGCGCCATTCTTCTGCAAGATGACACGGCATCATTGAAACCCGTTTCCGAAGGTGATGGTGCTGCTTGTGATGGGCTTGAAGATTACTGTGCCCTCGCCACCAAGGATTGGGATAAGGTGGCCGAATTCCTCTTTGCCGGTGAGCGTACAGCGGAAGTACGTCGCGCTACCAAGGAGACAGATATATACGTATTCTTGAATCTGGATGGCGATGGGCATTGCGACATCGCGACCGGACTGGGATTCTTTGACCACATGTTGGAACAGATAGGCAAGCACGGTGGCATAGACCTTACTATCCGTGTGAAAGGTGACCTCGAAGTGGACGAGCATCACACCATTGAAGATACTGCCCTTGCTCTGGGTGAGTGTCTATACCAAGCCTTAGGCAATAAGCGGGGCATTGAACGCTATGGTTATGCCCTTCCTATGGACGACTGCCTTTGCCAGGTGTGTCTTGACTTTGGTGGACGCCCGTGGCTGGTATGGGATGCCGAGTTCAAGCGCGAGAAGGTAGGAGACATGCCTACAGAAATGTTCCTGCACTTCTTCAAATCCTTGAGCGATGCTGCCCGGATGAATCTTAATGTAAAAGCCGAAGGACAGAACGAACATCATAAGATAGAGGGTATTTTCAAGGCGCTGGCACGTGCATTGAAGATGGCGGTGAAGAGGGATATTTATCACTTTGAACTGCCAAGCTCGAAAGGAGTGCTGTAAAAAGGAAATAGAGGATGAACTGTTCCTCCATCTTCTACATCTTATTAAACTTTTCCGTATCTTTGCCGACGAAAAGGTATACAGACGAAGAATTATGTCACACTTGGCTCCCCTCATAGCTGATTTAGCTCTGATATTGATTTGTGCGGGGATTATGACCCTGCTTTTTAAGAAGTTGAAGCAACCGCTGGTATTAGGATATGTAGTTGCAGGATTCCTTGCCAGCCCTCACATGGCCTATACACCGTCGGTGATTGACACGGCTAATATACAGACTTGGGCGGATATAGGTGTTATTTTCCTGCTGTTTGCACTGGGATTGGAATTCAGTTTCAAGAAGATTGTGAAAGTGGGAGGGGCAGCGATTATTGCTGCGTGTACTATCATCTTTTGTATGATATTGTTGGGTGTGGCTGTAGGTACCGGTTTTGGCTGGAAACGGATGGACTGTATCTTTCTGGGCGGTATGATTGCCATGTCGTCCACCACCATTATCTATAAGGCGTTTGATGATTTAGGGATGCGCAAGAAGCAGTTCACGGGATTGGTGCTCAGTGTGCTTATTCTAGAGGATATTCTTGCCATCGTATTGATGGTGATGCTCTCCACGATGGCAGTCAGTCATAACTTCGAGGGTCTGGAGATGTTGGAGAGTATTGCCAAATTGCTGTTCTTTTTGATACTTTGGTTCGTGGTGGGTATTTATCTCATTCCCGGATTGCTGAAGCGGTGCCGGAAGCTGATGAGCGAGGAAACCTTGCTGATTGTATCTCTCGGACTCTGTTTCGGTGTGGTGGTGATGGCTGCTCGTACGGGGTTCTCGGCTGCTTTCGGCGCATTTATTATGGGCTCCATTCTTGCCGAAACAGTAGAGGCGGAGAGCATAGAGCGGTTGGTGAAGCCGGTCAAGGACTTGTTCGGTGCCATCTTCTTCGTATCTGTCGGCATGATGGTAGATCCGGCTATGATTACAGAGTATGCTGGACCTATTATCGTGATTACTTTGGCGGTCATTCTCGGACAATCCCTCTTCGGTACATTGGGTATGTTGCTGGCAGGGCAACCGCTGAAGACGGCCATGCAGTGCGGTTTCAGTCTGACGCAAATAGGTGAGTTTGCCTTTATCATAGCTTCGCTGGGTGTATCGTTGCGCGTCACCAGTCATTTCTTGTATCCTATCGTGGTGGCGGTGTCTGTCATCACTACTTTCCTAACTCCTTATATGATTCGTTTGGCAGATCCAGCTTCCAATCTTGTGGATGCGCATTTACCGGAAAAATGGAGAAAGTTCTTGACCCGCTATGCTTCTGGTTCTCAGACCATGAATCATGAAAGTCTGTGGAGGAAGTTGATTTTTGCATTGGTCAGGATTACGGTTGTATATTCCATCATTTGTGTGGCGGTGATAGCTTTGGCATTCCGTTTTTTGGTGCCTTTTGTACATGAGGGTCTGCCCGGTGGATGGGGCTCTTTGCTGGCTGCCTTTATCATCATTCTGTGTATAGCTCCGTTTCTGCGTGCTATCATGCTTAAAAAGAATCACTCGGAAGAGTTCATGACTTTATGGAGGGATAACCGTGGGAACCGGGCACCGTTGGTGGCTACCATTGTACTGCGTTTACTGCTGGGTGTCTCGTTTGTCATGTTCGTTATAGCTGGTTTATTCAAGATGTCTGTGGGGTTGGTATTTGGAGTGGCGGTGTTATTGGTGACTTTGATGATACTCTCCCGTCAGTTGAAGAAGCAGTCTATCATGATAGAGAGGACATTCTTCCAGAATCTGCGGTACCGCGACATGCGTGCCGAGTATATGGGAGAGAAGAAACCGGAGTATGCGGGGCGTCTGCTTTCACGCGACCTGCACTTGACGGATTTTGAGATTCCCGGTGAGTCGGAATGGGCAGGCAGGACATTGGCAGAGCTGAATTTTGGAAAGAAATACGGCATCCATGTGGTCTCCATTCTTCGGGGCAAGAAACGGATTAATATTCCCGGGGCGTCTGTCCGTCTTTTCCCGCAGGACAAGATACAGGTTATTGCTACGGATGAGGAATTGAACACCTTCGGTCTGGAGATGGATAAAGTATCTGCCATGAATGCGGATGTGATAGAGAAGAGTGAAATGATTCTACGCCAGTTCTATGTGGACGGGCAATCTCCTTTCTTGAACAAGACCTTGAAAGAGGCAGGAATACGGGAGAAATATCACTGCTTGATTGCCGGTGTGGAACGGGGAGGGGAGACCTTGCATGCTCCCGACCCGCATGAACCTTTTGTAGAGGGGGATGTGGTATGGATTGTAGGCGAGAGTGCCGATGTGTACAAACTGGTTGGTCTGAAATGTGAAGGTTTCGACATGGGGTAAGGTGTGCCTCATGAACACTAATCAGAGTTTGTTCAATATTTTGTCCATTACCCAGTTGGTAAGAGTAGCGCTTTCGCCGTCACAGTTGCAGATTGACTTGCCCAGTAGGTGGTCTACCACTGCTTGAATAAGCGGTTGTTGGACGTAGGTGGGATTTTTGACAATGATTTCTTCACGTCCTCTTTCTGTGTGTAGCGCAATGGGGGCATAAGTAAACACGGAGAAACAAATCATGCCTTTGTCTCCAATGATTTCTATACGATCTTCGCGGGCAGATTCGTGGGCGACAAAACACCAAGAACCGCTGCCCACCAGTCCGTTGTCAAACTGGAAACATGCGCTTAGGGTGTCCTCGGCAGGATATAGTCCGCCACGGTTGCTCTTGTATCCGCTGGCTTCGAGGATGCATCCGAAGATTTCCTGTAACAAATCTATCTGGTGGGGTGCTAGGTCATAAAAGTATCCTCCACCGGCAATGTCCGGTTGCACACGCCACGGTAGGTTTTCCTTGTTATGGTCGAGGTCGCGGGGAGGCTGGGCAAAACGGATTTGAATGTTGATGACGTTGCCAATGTGCCCCTCCTCGACCAGTGACTTTACCTTTAGGAAGTAGGGCAGATAGCGGCGGTAATATGCAACAAAACATGGAACACCCGTTTCTTTGGAAATGCGGTTGATGCGGCAGCATTCTTCGTAGGTAACGGCCATCGGCTTCTCTATGTAGACTGGTTTTCCTGCCTTCATGGACATGATGGCGTATGTAGCATGTGAAGAAGGAGGAGTGGCAATGTACACAGCGTTCACCTCATCGTCATCAATCAGCTCCTGGGCATCGTCATACCATTTGGGAATTCCTCTTTCTTTGGCATAGGTCTTGGCCTTGTCGCCATTTCGGCTCATGACGGCTACTACTTCAGAGTTCTCTATTTTCTGAAATGCCGGTCCACTTTTGTATTTGGTCACTTCTCCGCAACCGATGAATCCCCATTTTATTATTCTCTCGTTCATAATCTTTCTCTTATTTTACTCTTCCTCAAAATCGAATTCAAAGTCGAAATCATCCAAAAATTCCGGCTCCGTAAATTCTTCCAGACTCCGGCGGTCTTTTTTCGTTGGCCGTCCAGTACCTTTGGCGCGGTTGACAAAACCGCTGACACGGCTCATCTCCAGCAGTTCATATTGTTCCGGAGTCGTTACATTCTCCATCATTTCGGCCACTAATTTTGCGCCGACACGCTTTTCGATGGGTTGCAGTACTTTGAAAGAGTAGGTGACGGGGGGCTTGCGCACCTGGATGATGTCTCCCGGTTTCACTGTACGGGCAGCCTTTGCTAGTGCGCCATTGATGCTGATGCGTCCTTTTTTGCAAGCTTCGGCGGCTATGGTACGCGTCTTGAAGATGCGTACGGCCCACATCCATTTGTCAATTCTGGCTTCGTTCATTTCTTGTTATATTGATTCATGGTGATATCTATGCCCGCCAAGCAGAAACTTTTGATGATTTCTCCGGCTGTTTCCAATCTCTCGTCCATTGTTTTCCAATCTTCATCGGTAAAATGTCCCAACACATAGTCAATCTGTCCGCCACGGGGAAAGTCATTGCCGATGCCGAAACGCAGGCGTGCATAATTCTGGGTTCCCAGAGTTGCTGCAATATGTTTAAGGCCGTTATGTCCCGCATCGCTTCCCTTACTTTTTAGGCGCAGTGTGCCGAAAGGTAGTGCAAGGTCATCTACTACTATCAATACATTCTCCAATGGAATGTTTTCCTTTTGCATCCAGTAGCGTACGGCGTTGCCGCTGAGGTTCATAAAGGTAGAAGGCTTCAGCAGTAACAGTTGGCGTCCTTTGACTGACAGCGTTGTGGTGAAGCCATAACGTCCGTCGGTAAAAGTGGCACCTGCTGCTTTGGCTAGAGTATCTGCTACCATGAATCCGATGTTGTGGCGGGTCTCATGATATTCGGGGCCGATATTGCCCAATCCTACAATTAAATATTTCATTATCAGTGATTCAAGTCAATTATCTTTCTTCCTTAAGAGGGAAATGAGCAGTAAAAAAGAACGCGGACTATCGCAACTCTCCGCGGAAATCAGTATGAAATCTGCGTTGGCTGCGTTAATCCGCGTTCCCGAATATTTAGTCTTTTTTGGAAAGAATCGATTAGTTACCTGCAGCAGCGGCGGCACCTCTTGCAGCACGAGTCAGCTTAACGGCGCATACAACAGCCTCTTTGGCATTCAGCAATTCCAATCCTTCGTATTGCAATTCGCCAACTTTGACAGTCTTACCAAGTCCCAAGTGAGCAACGTTGATAGTCAGTCTTTCAGGAATTACGTTATACAAAGCTTTTACTTTCAGCTTGCGCATCTGGAGTACCAGCTTACCACCGGCCTTAACACCTTCTGCCAAACCTTCCATCTGCACTGGAACTTCCATGACAATGGGCTTAGCCTCGTCGATTTGATAAAAGTCAACGTGCAGGATAGTGTCCTTTACGGGGTGGAATTGGATATCTTTCATAATGGCATTTACTTTTTTGCCATCAATCACCAAGTCTACTACGTAGATGTGCGGAGTGTAAACCAAGTTACGCAGACCTTCTGCAGGTACAATAAAGTGAACATTTTCACCTGCACCATAAAGTACACAAGGTACACCGTTGTTTTTACGGATAGCTTTCAAAGCTCTTGCTTGTTCCGAAGAACGTTCTGCAATTGTTCTTGCAGTTCCTTTTACTTCAATTGATTTCATTTTTTAATTGTGTTACTCTAAATTAAGTATTTTTTTGCTTAATTCACCATCACACGATGTGGCTTGCCACACGATGTTGCAAAAAAGCGGTGCAAAATTACAGCTTCTTTTTGAATTTTCAAAAGTTTATAACTTAAAATTCAATGTCTATTTTGATTTCTTCATCCAGAGGATAGGTTTTTTCTTCTTGCGGCACTTCTTCTTTGGACGTTTCGGGAGCTTCTATCTCGTCGTCAGCGGCATGTCTTGTGTAGCAGCCCTGCTGTTCCTGGATAAAGCCGATGGCCTGCTGGAGTCCGTTCATGAACTTTTCAAAATCTTCTTTGTATAGAAAGATTTTGTGCTTTTCGAAACTTACTTGCGAGTCGTCTCCCTCGCCCATCACGATTTTTTTGCTTTCCGTAATGGCGAGAAACATTTCGTCTTTTCTGTTTTTCTTGACGTCTAAATAGTAGATGCGCTTACCTGCTTTGATGGATTGGGAGAATACAATCTCCTTGTCGTTCATGTCCGGTGCGTTTTTCTTCTTAAAGTCTTCCATATTATAATAGATCTCAAATTTGATATTATCACCTTAAAACTTGTATCTCGTAGCTTTTAGCTCTTTATCGGGCTCAAAATTGACGATTTTTTTTAAACTGTCAAAAGAAAAAGGCCGGATATTCAATATCTGCATTAAAAAATGTGATTTATTTATGTAAACTCATTAAAATTGTCTACTTTTGCACCTTGTTAAAACACTAGTATTTACTTTAGAATTATGATCAACAGAGTTCTTATTCGTCTTAAGATTATACAGATTGTATATGCTTATTATCAGAATGGCAGTAAAAATTTAGACTCAGCGGAGAAAGAATTGTTCTTTAGCCTTTCAAAGGCATACGACCTCTACAACTACCTGCTGATGCTGATGATAGCTTTGACGAACTACGCACAAAAACGCATTGATGCGGCAAAAGCTAAGCTGGCTCCTACTGCTGAGGAGTTGTATCCCAACATGAAATTTGTGGAAAACAAGTTCATAGCCCAGTTGGAAGTGAACAAACAATTGACGGAATTCATCGCCAACCAAAAACGTACATGGGCCAATGATGAGGATTTCGTTAAGGGATTGTATGAGAAAATTGTGGAATCTGATATATATAAGGAATATATGGCTTCTTCGGACGATTCTTACGAATACGACCGTGAATTGTGGAGAAAGCTGTATAAGACTTTTGTCTTCAACAACGAAGCTTTGGACAATGTGCTCGAAGACCAGAGTCTCTACTGGAATGACGACAAGGAGATTGTGGATACTTTCGTGCTGAAAACTGTCAAGCGTTTCGAAGAGAAGAATGGTGCCAACCAGGAGCTTCTGCCAGAGTTCAAGGATGAGGAAGACCAGGAATTTGCACGTCGTTTGTTCCGCCGTACTATTTTGAACTGTGACTATTACCGTCACCTTATCAGCGAGAATACCCGTAATTGGGACTTGGACCGTGTAGCCTTTATGGATGTTGTAATCATGCAGAGTGCCTTGGCCGAAATATTAAGTTTCCCGAACATTCCGGTGAGTGTTTCGTTAAACGAATATGTGGATATTGCCAAAGTTTACAGCACGGCCAAAAGCGGTAGTTTTGTAAACGGTACATTGGACGGAATAGTTAATCAATTGAAAAAAGAAGGTAAGTTGACGAAAAACTAATACCTTTGTTTAATAATAGAAACCAAAACTGAGTATTTATGAACTTAATGACTGTATTTTTCCTGCAAGCTCCCGTTGCAGGCCCAGCTGCTAATGGTAGCATGATGTGGATTATGCTGATAGCCATGTTCGTTATCATGTATTTCTTTATGATTCGTCCTCAAAACAAGAAGCAAAAGGAAATCGCGAACTTTCGTAAGTCACTTCAAGTGAATCAGAAAGTAATCACAGCCGGTGGTATCCATGGCATTATCAAGGAAATCAACGACAATGACGTGGTACTTGAAATTGCTTCCAACGTTAAGATTCGTATAGACAAGAATTCTATTTTTGCCGCAGCTGCTGATGCGAACAGCAGTCAGGCATCTAAATAATAGAAATGTGAGCCTATGTTTGAACGTAGGAACATACAACGTACATATCTGAAGATATCAAGAGAAGTGAAGGACTTTCTGCTTAGCGATAAAAGCAGGGAGTTCTTCATTTTTTTGTTTTTCTTCTTTGTAGCCGGTGGCTTCTGGCTCTTGCAGACCTTGAACAACGACTATGAGGCGGACTTTTCCATACCGGTGCGACTGAAGGGAGTGCCTAATAATGTGGTGATTACCTCTGAACCTGCTTCAGAACTCCGCATCAAGGTAAAGGATAAGGGAACGGTACTGCTCAACTACATGTTGGGAAAGAGCTTTTATCCCATAATTCTCGATTATGCCGATTATAAGGGCGTGGATAATCAAGTAAGGATATATCCCCCGCAGTTTGAAAAGAAAGTGCTGAACCAGTTGAATGCCTCTACCCGCTTGCTTTCCATGAAGCCGGACACATTGGAGTATATCTATTCGACGGGAGCTTCCAAACAGGTTCCGGTGAAGTTGCGCGGCACATTGAGTGCTGGGCGTGAGTATTACCTTTCGGATACGATATTCAGTCCCGATTCCGTATTGGTGTATGCACCGCAAGGCGTGTTGGATACGATTACTGTTGCTTATACGCAACCGGTGAAGCTGGAAGATATATCGGATACCTTGAGGCAGCAAGTCTCTCTGCGTATTCAGAAAGGTGTGAAGTTTGTGCCTTCTTCCATCGAGATGATGCTTCCGGTGGATATTTATACGGAAAAGACAGTGGAGGTGCCGTTGCGTGGCGTTAACTTTCCTGCTGATAAGGTGCTACGTGCTTTCCCTTCCAAGGTACAGGTTACGTTTCAGGTCGGTCTGAGTCATTTCAGGCAGATTAACGCTGATGATTTTCATATTTACGTGTCTTATGAGGAACTGCTTCGTCTGGGGTCCGACAAGTATACGGTAAAGATTAAGAATCTGCCGAAAGGGGTGAGTCAGGTGCGCTTCAATCCGGCACAGGTGGATTTCCTGATAGAGCAAGTTTCTCCTGATTATGGCGATTAAAATAGGTATAACCGGTGGTATCGGTAGCGGAAAAAGTATGGTATCCCGGCTGCTGGAAGTACTGGGTGTTCCCGTCTATATCTCGGACTTGGAGACGAAAAGGCTGATGGCATCCGATTTATTTATCCGTGAGGAGTTATCTGCCTTGCTTGGTGCGGAAGTGTATGCCGGTGGCACGCTGAACAAGCCTTTGTTGGCGTCTTATCTTTTCAGCAGTCCGGAGCATGCCAAAGAAATCAACGGTATCGCTCATCCTCGTGTAAAGGAGGATTTCAGGCGGTGGGCACAATGCCACGCTGCTTCTGCCATTGTCGGCATAGAATCGGCCATCCTGGTTGAAGCGGGTTTTACGGGTGAAGTGGATGCCATTGTCATGGTCTATGCACCCGAAGAGGTGCGCATTTCACGCGCCGTCCGGCGGGATGCTTCCTCGCGTGAGTTGATAGAAAAGCGTGTCCGTAGCCAGATGGACGACGAAGAAAAGCGTAAATATGCAGATTTCGTCATTGTAAATGATGGTGAAACTCCATTGATTCCGCAAGTTTTAGAGCTAATCGGTTCTTTCTCTGAAAAAATGCACTATCTGTTACGAAAATAGGTATCTCCTTCATGATAAAAATAAGCACGCTTATTTTGTATTGTCTTCGGCTTACATTATCTTTGCTCCCCGAAAAAATAACTACTAATCATCAAAACAGAATATATTATGTTGAAGACAATTTTGACTATTTCCGGTAAACCGGGATTATATAAGCTTGTTTCCCAGGGAAAAAATATGTTGATTGTAGAGTCGCTTGCAGACAAGAAGCGTTTCCCTGCCTATGGTAATGAGAAGATTACTTCTTTGGGCGATATCGCCATGTATACAGATACGGAAGATGTTCCTTTGAAGGAAGTGTTTCTTTCCATGAAGAAAAAGGAAAACGGTGCTGCCGTAGCGATGGATTTGAAGAAAGCTACTGCCGACGACTTGCGTGCTTACCTGGCGGAGGTGTTGCCTACCTTCGACCGCGACCGCGTATATCCGTCCGACATCAAGAAACTGATTGCTTGGTATAATCTGCTGGTGGCAAGCGGTATGACGGATTTTGAAGGAACTCCTGCAGCAGAAACGAAAGAGGAAAGCAAGGCCGAGTAACCGGAGAAGGATTGAAATACAAAATAAAAGAGGCGATTCCCAATAGTCGGGAATCGCCTCTTTTATTTGAGGATACGGATTGTTTTCAATTTCTGAAAATCAGTCCGTCGTCAGTGGTATTGGCATCCACTGTAATAGGCTTGCTGCGGTCTACTTCCTGAGACAGTAGTTTCTTCGACAAATCGTTCAGTAAATAGTGCTGTATGGCACGCTTCACCGGACGGGCGCCGAATTCAGGGTCATAACCTGCATTGGCAAGGAAGTTTATGGCGGTATTTGTCAGAACCAGTTCCACACCGTTATCGGAAAGCATCTTCTGCACACTCTTGATTTGGAGTACCACAATCTGCTTGATTTCGGACTCTGTCAGCGGCAGAAACATGATGGTTTCGTCGATACGGTTCAGGAACTCCGGACGGATGGTCTTTTTCAGCATATTCATCACTTCCTTCTTGGTTTCCTCTACGATTTGCTCCTTATTGCTACTGTTGAGCTTCTCCATCTGGCTTTGGATATAGCCACTGCCCATGTTGGAGGTCATGATGATAATCGTATTTTTGAAGTTGACCGTACGTCCTTTGTTGTCCGTCAGACGTCCGTCATCCAGCACTTGCAGCAAGATGTTGAATACGTCCGGATGCGCTTTCTCGATTTCGTCAAACAGAACGACAGAATATGGTTTCCGCCTTACGGCTTCTGTCAGTTGTCCGCCTTCATCGTAGCCCACATATCCCGGAGGCGCTCCGACCAGACGGGAAACGCTGTGTTTCTCCTGATACTCGCTCATGTCGATGCGGGTCATCATCGTCTCGTCGTCAAAGAGGAACTCCGCCAGTGCCTTTGCCAATTCCGTCTTACCCACACCGGTGGTTCCCAGGAAAAGGAATGAGCCGATAGGACGTTTCGGGTCTTGCAGTCCGGCACGGCTGCGGCGTACGGCATCGGATACGGCCTCGATGGCTTCGTCTTGCCCGATAACCCGCTGGTGCAGTTCCGCTTCCAGATGCAACAGTTTCTCCTTTTCACTTTGCAGCATCTTGCTTACCGGTATGCCGGTCCAGCGGGATACTACGTCGGCGATGTCTTCAGCATCCACTTCCTCTTTAATCATGGCCTTGTCGCCCTGCATTTCGTGCAATTTTTGCTGTGTTTCCTCAATCTCCCGGTTCAGCGTTTGCAGTTTGCCGTAACGGATTTCGGCCACCCGGCCATAGTCGCCTTCCCGTTCTGCCTTGTCGGCCTCGAACTTCAGGTTCTCTATTTCCACCTTATTCTGCTGGATTTTGTTGACAAGGGTCTTTTCACTTTGCCATTTCGCCTTGTACGAATTTTCCTGCTCCTTCAGCTCGGCAAGTTCTTTGCCGATTTGTTCCAGCTTGGGCTTGTCGTTTTCGCGCTTGATGGCTTCACGTTCAATCTCCAGCTGCTTTATCTTACGCGAGATTTCGTCCAGTTCTTCCGGAACGGAATCGACCTCCATACGCAGCTTGGCAGCGGCTTCGTCCATCAGGTCGATAGCCTTGTCCGGCAAGAAACGGTCGGTGATGTAACGGTTGCTCAACTCTACGGCGGCGATGATGGCATCGTCTTTGATGCGGACGTGGTGATGGTTCTCATAACGTTCCTTCAGACCTCGCAGAATGGAAATGGTGCTCAGCGTGTCCGGCTCGTTCACCATGACAATCTGGAAGCGGCGTTCCAACGCTTTGTCCTTCTCGAAATACTTCTGATATTCATCAAGGGTAGTGGCCCCGATGCTTCTCAGTTCACCGCGTGCCAGGGCGGGTTTCAGGATGTTGGCAGCATCCATGGCGCCTTCGCCCTTACCTGCACCCACCAAGGTATGGATTTCATCAATGAAGAGGATAATCTCTCCTTCGGACTTCTTTACTTCGTTGATGACGGCTTTCAGGCGTTCTTCAAATTCGCCTTTGTACTTGGCGCCAGCTACCAGTGCACCCATATCCAGGGAGTAGACTTGTTTGTTCTTCAAGTTCTCGGGGACGTCTCCACGCAAGATACGGTGGGCAAGTCCTTCTACGATAGCAGTTTTACCGGTACCCGGTTCACCGATAAGAATCGGGTTGTTCTTGGTACGCCGGCTCAGAATCTGCAGGACACGCCGTATCTCTTCGTCACGACCGATGACGGGGTCCAGTTTGCCGCTGCGGGCTGCTTCGTTCAGATTGATGGCATACTTTTCCAATGACTGGTAAGTGTCTTCGCTGGATTGTGAAGTTACTTTTTCTCCTTTCCGTAGTTCGTTGATAGCTTCCCGCAGTTCGCGTTCCGTCATTCCGGCATCTTTCAGAATGGTGGATGCAGTGCTTTTCACGTTCAGCAAAGCCAGCAGCACCGGCTCCAGGGAGACGAATTCATCACCCATTTCCTTGGAATATTGGGTGGCTTTCTGGAACACTTCGTTCGTTTCACGGCTCAGGTACGGTGTTCCGCCGGACACCTTGGGCAGAGAATCAATTTGCTTGTCCAGTACAAGTGCTATCTGCTGACCGTTCATGCCCAGCTTCTGGAAGATGAAGTTGGTGACATTTTCGCCTACTTTCATCACACCTTGAAGCACATGCACGGGCTCGATGGTCTGCTGTCCACGGCCTTGTACCAGGTTCACAGCTTCCTGCACTGCTTCTTGCGCTTTAATGGTAAAGTTGTTAAAGTTCATATTTTTGTTCTCCTTTCTATTTTATCAGTTTCGTAACGCTTTGGAAGGCGCAAAAGATTTGCCATTGGCATATTTCGGACAAATTGTCTGCATATAAGTCTTGTATTGTGACAAATTGTCTGTAAATCAGTCGTTTTGTTCCTTTTCTTTCTACTTCTTTAGAACAGGAGTTGGAGCAAAGTTCCTTTTCGCATTGAACTCTATTGGATAAGGAGAAGGACAATAGATGTGTTGTGCATGAGATGTACATCTCATGTGTGACGAGATGCACATATCGCGATACACGAGATGCATATCTCATGCAGTAAGGGACTTGTGCTTTAGTAGCTAAGTCTTCGTGTTCTCCCCTTCTCCGGGAAGGAGGGGTGCCCAACGGGCGGGGTGGTAGGGAGCACAAAACTTAGGAAAGAAGGCTTGAATGGAATTTGAAGCAGCTTCTAAAGTCTCATAATAGTTTCCAAAAGAATTGCGCATGTCATTGATTATTCCGATGTTTGTATCCGACAATTATTTACGCACTGTATGTCCCTAAGTACGTATGGAGAATTTCAACACCTATCTGGCGAATATTGATACCGGTTTCTGGCGCAACATCTGCGCTGAGAATGGAATGTTGCGTCGTTATAAGAAAGGAGACTGTTTTTGCCGGGCTGGTGAGGCAAAGAGCCTGCTCGGTTTTATCACGACCGGCATCTTCAAGTATGTTATCACTGATTCCAATGGAAATGAATGGGTTACCGGATTTGTATTTGCTGATACTCCGGTAGGTGATTTCTTGAATCTGGTTTCGGACGACCTTACCCGAACGGACATCATTGCCGTTACTGATGCCGATGTTTTTGTATGCGAGGGCTTTGTGGTAGGCTGTTTGTTTCGGGAAAATCGGGCATTGTTTGCCCGAACGGCCGAAGGGCTTCTCAGGCAGACTTACAACCGTTTTCTGAATTTATACGGCCAGTCACCGAAAGAACGTTATCTGGCTCTCGTTGCCCAATGCCCTGAGATTTTGCAACAAGTATCTTTGAAAGAGTTGGCGTCTTATCTGCAAATCACGCCGACACACCTGAGTCGTATCCGCAAAGAAATCACTTTCAACAGGGAATAGGGTATCCGGAACCTGCAACTCTCAACTTAGGTTGAGAACATTTTCGCTTCGTGTCCGTAGCTTTGCGGAAAAAGTTCTCGGTTATGAAAAGAATATTTGCGATGTTATTCGTTGGCATTCTTTGGTGGGGGTGCCTGAGTGAAAATGAAGATGAAAAGTTTGTGCTGGCCGGCCGCTACAAGTTGCCTTCGACCGCAACGTTCGGAAAAGTGCGTATGTACACATCCCAAGGGGCAGTGACTGATGAGGCAAAAATCAGGAAGTTCTTGTCCGGGGTGCCTAAGCCGGACTTGCAAGAGGGTGCCGTGGATTATGCGGAACTCTTTTCTTTTGATACCTTCTCACGCCCCGTCGGCGATGGAGAGCAGTTGGATGTTACATTCTATTCGGATAAAGCCGTTGTGCAGACAAACCTGCTGTCCGGTTTCGGGGTGGCTCCTGATGAACCTTACGAAGCATCTGTTTTTAATTCCGGCAACCTGTTTATAGTAAGTAAAGGGAAATCTGCTATGGATGTGCCTATAACGAGCATAACAGAATTCTTCGAGAAAGATGGTGTGAAGAGAATCAGTACGGAGTCCCACTACCTGCGTACTCCTGTCACCTATATGCCCGGCAGAATAAATTTTGCCTTGCTGGAGCAAAACGGACAGCTCATCTTGCCTTTCTTGCATTACGTGCATGGGCGGCATTTGCAGCACGATATCCGTAGCTACAGTGCAGAATCGACGTGCAACCTGCTTAATGCGGACTTTATAAAGCATATCCCTGTGGGTGATACAATCGTAGTTCGGGAAAGCTGGGGTGTCTTGCAGAAGCAAAAGCACTGACAGGCCGGTCTGGTTCAGGAGCTGTCCTTATTTTGTTCCGGCTTTCTTCTGAGAGTTGTTTTTTAATAGAAGATAAACTTCATGGCCGGGACTGAAAGAATACTTCCTGTATATTGATACTTATGCCGACATTTTCACTATCTTTGGGCGCTTGAATTATTTATGGAGCAATATGGAAAATAATGTGAAGTTTTCAAAGAATGTGATATTGGTGGACGTTTCGTTTCTTGACGAAACGGTTTCGGACATAAAGTCTTTTTTAGGAGAACGCTTGGGGCGCACCCTGCCCGATGTGGACTTGCCTGCCTGGCTCAGCTACTTGGCTCTTGATGCCGGATTGCGCGAGGGAGACAACGAGATACAAGTACTGTTGGTACACGGTGGAGAAGTGTCCGCATTGCCTCACTGCCGGCCTGCGGATTTGAAAGAACTGGACGGTGTGGCTTGTCGCACGCCGTTAGGCGAGTTTGCCTTTTCGCGCGTCAGCTCTGCCGGTATGGCCGCTTCCTCGGATTTGTTTATAGACCTGATGCATCTGGCCTTGGACTCGGCCGATGTGGAGTGCCTCGCACTGGTCCCTTTCCATCGCTTGTATGCCGGCAAGGTGGAAGAGGAGTTGCGGAAATGTTTGGGCAAGCAGGAAAAGCAGAAAGAAGCCGGACGGGTGGTTTACTTCATGATGGCTGCTCCGCAAGTTCCTATTCCCTGTGTGACGGACTCCGTACTCTATTCGCTGTCGCACGTATTGGGCATAAAACCGGAAGAGCTGGAATAACAGCAGCCCCCTTGCTCCCTTGGCAAGCTTGCTATTGATAAAAGTCGAATGAACAATAAAATAAAATATTATAAAGTATTATGGTTTCAAATCAAATGTCAACCAAAGGCTTGATGCCTTTTCTGCAATACCACCGAAAGACGATTTACGTATCTCTCTTGGCCTTGCTTTCTCTCTTCCTGTTGTTGGATTATCTACCCGGTATGCATGCCTATTCGGCGTGGGTCACTCCGCCGGTAGCCTTGTTCTTAGGCTTGGCTTTTGCCTTGCTGTGTGGGCAGGCACATCCGAAGTTCAATAAGAAGACTTCAAAGTACCTGTTGCAATACTCTGTCGTAGGGTTAGGATTCGGAATGAATCTGCAGGCTTCCCTGGCTTCGGGCAAGGAAGGAATGGAGTTCACGATTATTTCTGTAGTGGGGACATTGCTCATAGGCTGGCTCATTGGGCGTAAGTTCTTGAAAGTGGACCGTGACACTTCTTATCTTATCAGCTCCGGTACGGCTATCTGCGGAGGCAGTGCCATTGCGGCTGTGGGTCCGGTGTTGAAGGCAAAGGACAGTGAGATGTCTGTGGCATTAGGCACCATCTTTATATTGAATGCCATTGCATTATTTGTTTTCCCGTTGATAGGCCACGCTTTGAACATGAGCCAGCATGAGTTCGGCACATGGGCGGCCATTGCCATACATGATACGAGTTCGGTAGTAGGAGCGGGTGCCGCATACGGCGAGGAGGCATTGCAGGTGGCAACGACCATAAAGCTGACACGTGCCTTATGGATTATTCCTTTGGCTCTGGTAACTTCGTTCATCTTTAAGAGTAAGGGACAGAAAATCAGTATCCCCTGGTTCATCTTCTTCTTTGTGCTGGCTATGATTTTCAATACTTATGTGCTGGGCACTACCGAAACGGGTGCCATGATTGGGGAGGGAATCAATTCTTTGGCCCGCAAGATGCTGACCATCACTCTGTTCTTTATCGGTGCCTCTCTGTCACGTGATGTACTGAAGGCAGTAGGTCTCAAGCCTTTGATACAAGGCACCTTGTTGTGGATAGTGATTAGTGTGGGCACGTTGGCATATATCTACTTGTTCTGATGGCATCGGTCCGGCAGTTCTTGAAGTATGACTTCCGGTTGAAGAAGTCGGTAGGATTTTTGTAATGTATTTCTTTCCTCATTGGATATATAGACGAATACACATCTCGGGATGACCGGGGTGTGTATTTCTTTTAATATCCTTCTCCATCGACGCCGGACCGGAGCAAGTGGAAGCCAGGTTATGATACCTTTTGCTTCCAGCATTGCTTTTGTCCTCGGTTCGGCGTGCTGACCAGTTAATACAATGTTCCAGAAAAGTGGCTCTCCACAGCGAAAGTGTTGGTGGAGCTTGAGCTGAAGCCTGAAGAGATTGCAAAATTGAATCTCAAAAAGCGGATTGCTGATGTCTTGAAATAAGCGTATTCTTGGACTGGTGCTGTTGGTGTTTTCATTTTTTCCCATTTTTTCTTTCTGATCGTGTAACAAAATCCTTTCCTCCTACGTCTGAAGGGTATAAACAGAATCTACTATTGATAAATAGCCCATGGACGCTGAAAGTTTTAAAAAAGAGTTTCTGCCATATCACCGCAAGCTGTACTGCATAGCTTATAGGCTATTGGAGAATGCTGCCGACGCTGAAGATTTGGTGCAGGAAGCTTATCTGAAGTTGTGGGACAAGCGGGAAGGACTGGCCATAATCAGCAATCCGGAGGCATTCAGCGTTACTTTGGTAAAAAATATGTGCTTTGATTTGCTTCGCTCGGGAAAGTACACTTTGAGCAGGCAGAGTGTGGAGTTGGCCGAAGTGCATAATGTGTCTCAAGCAGATAACTTTGAAGCGCGGGATGAAGCGCGGCAGGTAAGGCACATCATTGCCCGTCTGCCGGTGCAACAGCAGAAGATAGTAACGTTGCGTGATGTCAAGGGATGCTCTTATGAAGAGATAGAGCAGGTCACCGGATTGAACGCCACCAATGTTCGTGTACTGTTGTCCCGGGCAAGAAAAAAGATACGTGAGGAATTTAATAAATGGAGTAACTATGAAAGTCGAGGAAATTGAAAGGCTGCTCGCCGAATTTTATGAAGGGAATGCCAACGAGCAGGAAGAAGAGTTGCTGAAGGAAGCTTTCAGAACCGAAGAAGTGCCCGAACGCTTGCAGACGGACAAGAAACTCTTTCTCGGTTTTTTCTCCGGGGAAGTGGCGGATAATGTTCCCGCCGGATTGGAGGATAAACTGAGCCGGATGATTGATGAAAAGGCTGAAGAGGAACAACTTTTCTTCCACCGTAACAAGTCCAAACGTAATTGGCGTTGGATAGGAGGTATTGCTGCCACCATTCTGGTTCTTGTAGGTGTAGGTTATGGCATTACGAACATGGGGGAGGATATGCGTCCTCCTACGCCTCAGGATACTTTCTCTGATCCGGAAGCTGCTTATAAGGCATTGCAGGCCACTTTAATCGAGGTGTCTGCGAATCTGAACAGGGGAATTGAGCAGATAGAGGAAACACGGATAGACGTAACGAAGGTGAACCAGGAAGTAAGAAAAGAAATTCAACAATAATCTGATATGAAAACAATGAAAATGATTTTGGCAGGTGTACTGCTGATGTTGCCTTTGCTTTGCCAGGCACAAAAGAACCTATTCAACAAGTATGGAGATATGAAAGGCGTGTCGTCCGTCTACATATCCAAGGCAATGATAGAAACGAATCCCAACTTGTTTACTAAAGATGTTTATATTGGGAAAGTGTCCGGACAGTTGAACTCTGTGCAGGTACTTTCTACAATGGATAATAATGTAAAGAAAGAAATGCGTAAGGATCTTCGTTCTTTGGTGCAGTCTTCCAGATATGAATTGCTGATGAAGCAGAAGGGAACAGTCTCCAGTTCTGAATTCTACATGAGCCGTAAAGGGGAAAAGGTGAAGGAGCTGATTATGATTGTAGATGGTGCAGCCACTTTGAAATTTGTTTATCTGGAAGGTGATATGACTTTGAAGGATATACAGAATATCATGATGTATCAGAATACCAGCTGGAATGGGAACAATGTGAATATACAGCTTCCGGATATAAACTGGGCGGAGATAGAGAAGCTGAAGAACCGCGATTGGCTTGGAGAATTGAAGCATTCGCAAGAACTGGCATTGAAAGGGCTGGAAAATGTAGCTAAACTGAAAGACAACAAGTATCTGAAAGAACAAATGGATACCGATACATGGAAACGTTTTGAAAAAAGCATGGAGGCTTTGGAAGAACGTTTGGAAAAGATGGAATAGGAAGCGGTAACCTTTTAGGGAAACTTGCCAATAGAATGTTTTGTTTTTCTATTGGCAAGTTTTTTTGTTATTTGTCTTTTCTCAATTCTGCAAAGATAAGCCCTTCCAGCTCTTCTGCCAGTTCCGGATTGTCAAGGATGACCTGCTTGGCGGCGTCGCGTCCCTGGGCAATTTTCGTCTCGTTATAGCTGAACCATGAACCGCTTTTCTTGATGATGCCAAGCTCTGCACCCAAGTCAATGATTTCGCCTGCACGGGAGATGCCTTCACCGAACATGATGTCGAATTCCGCTCTACGGAAAGGAGGAGCTACCTTGTTCTTCACAACTTTCACTTTGGTCTGCTTGCCGATTACTTCATCGCCGTTCTTGATGGCTTGGCTTCCACGGATGTCAAGACGTACGGAGGCATAGAACTTCAGTGCATTACCGCCGGTAGTTGTTTCGGGATTGCCGAACATGACCCCGATTTTTTCGCGCAACTGGTTGATGAAGATGCAAGTGGTGCGTGTTTTGCTGACAGCTGCCGTCAGTTTACGCAAGGCTTGTGACATGAGCCGGGCTTGCAGACCTACTTTGTTGTCACCCATATCGCCTTCAATTTCAGCTTTCGGGGTCAAGGCAGCCACAGAGTCCACTACAATGATGTCAATAGCGGAGGAACGGATCAGTTGCTCTGCGATTTCCAGTGCTTGTTCGCCATTGTCCGGCTGTGATATCAGCAGATTGTCCACATCCACACCCAGTTTTGCTGCATAGAAGCGGTCGAAAGCATGTTCTGCATCAATGAATGCGGCAATGCCTCCTGTCTTTTGCGCTTCGGCAATGGCATGAATGGCAAGGGTTGTCTTACCGGAAGATTCGGGGCCGTAAATCTCGATGATACGTCCGCGGGGATATCCTCCTACGCCAAGAGCCACATTCAGGCCGATGGAACCTGTGGGAATAACCTCTACTTGTTCGACACTCTCGTCGCCCATTTTCATGATAGAGCCTTTACCAAAGCTCTTTTCTATCTTGTCCATGGCAGCCTGTAGGGCTTTCAGCTTTTCGCCCGATGCCAGATTGCTGCCATTTTCAAAATTCAGTTCGTCTTTTTTTGCCACGTTGTTAATGTTTAATGATTATAAAATTTGTGCCGCATGGTCTTTGGTCTTCACTTCTTTCGGAGTGATGATGCGTTCTACAATACCTTCTTCATTAATGATGAAAGTCGTGCGGAACGTTCCCATATATTTGCGGCCATACATGCTTTTTTCGCCCCATACTCCGAATTGTTCTACCAGATTCTTGTCGGTGTCTGCAATCAGAGTAAAAGGTAGATTGTTTTTCTCAATAAATTTCTGGTGTGACTTTTCGCTGTCCACACTGACGCCGATGACTTCATAGCCGGCTTTGCATAGGTCGGCATAATTATCCCGCAGGTTGCAGGCTTGTGCCGTGCAGCCGGACGTCATGTCTTTGGGATAGAAGTAGAATACAATCTTTTTTCCCTTATAGTCGCTCAAACGGATTTCTTCACCTTTTTCGTTGATGCCCAATACTTCGGGTGCTTTATCTCCTATATTCACTTTGTCAATGATTAATGTTTAATATCAAACTTCCAAGTCTCCGTCGATAATCTCATGCCAAGGCAGGCCTTGCTTGTTGAGCTGTTCCATGAACGGGTCCGGATTGAATTCCTCGACATTCCATACCCCCGGCTTTTTCCACAGTCCCTTGAGGAACATCATGGCACCAATCATGGCAGGTACACCGGTGGTATAGCTTACGCCCTGCATGCCGGTTTCCTTGTAGGCTTCCTGGTGGCTACAGTTGTTGTATACATAGTAGGTACGCTCTTTGCCATCCTTTAGTCCGCGGATGCGGCAACCGATGGATGTTTCGCCTTCGTAGTTTTCGCCCAGGTCTTGCGGGTTGGGGAGGACGGCTTTCAGGAATTGCAGCGGAACAATCTTCATGCCGTTGTATTCCACTTCGTCTATGCGTGCCATGCCGATGTTCTGGATAACGCGCAGGTGGGTTAGGTACTCTTGTCCAAACGTCATCCAGAAGCGTGCACGCTTGATGGTGGGGAAATTCTTCACCAGAGATTCCAGTTCTTCGTGATAAAGCAGATAGGAGTCGCGCGGACCGATGTTCGGATAAGTCAGGTCTTTGTGGATTTCCAGCGGCTTGGTTGTCACCCATTCTCCGTTTTCATAATAGCGACCGTTCTGTGTAATCTCACGGATGTTGATTTCCGGATTGAAGTTGGTGGCGAATGCTTTATGGTGATTTCCGGCATTGCAGTCTACGATGTCCAGGTACTGTATTTCGTCAAAATGATGTTTGGCGGCGTATGCAGTATATATGCCGCTTACTCCCGGGTCGAAACCGCAACCGAGGATGGCGGTCAGTCCGGCATCTTCAAAGCGTTTCTTGTAGGCCCATTGCCAACTGTATTCAAAGTGGGCAACATCTTTCGGCTCATAATTGGCGGTATCCAGATAGTTGACTCCACTTTGCAGACAGGCCTCCATGATGGTGAGGTCTTGGTAGGGGAGGGCTACGTTGATGACGATTTCGGGTTTGAAACAATTGAAGAGTGCTACCAGTTCGTCCACGTTGTCGGCGTCTACCTGGGCGGTTTTGATGTTCGGGTTACCGATTGCCTTGACAACAGCGTCACATTTGGACTTGGTGCGGCTGGCTATCATGATTTCTGTAAACACATCAGGATTTTGAGCCACTTTGTGCGCAACAACGGTACCTACACCGCCTGCACCGATAATAAGAACTTTACCCATTTCTTTGTACTATGTTATTATATTAGGTTTATAAAAAATACGGAGAGCAAATATAAGGGTTAATTCTTAGATAAACATTAAAATCCTGCTAAATACTTTGGGGTAAATGCTTCAAATATTAAACAAATTATTTGCATTTGGGTTATTTTCTATATATTTGTTCCTTGAATAAATTAACTTAAACAACGAAGAACAATGAAAAAAGTATTTGTTTCCCTATGCATGGCAAGCGCATTGATGGGCTTGTCTTCTTGTGCATCAACCAAAAATGCCGCTACTCTTTCTTCCATCAGCGGTGAGTGGAATATCATTGAAGTGAACGGTACCGCCGTAGTTCCTGCTCCGGGACAGGAGTTTCCCTATATCGGTTTTGACACAAAGACCGGAAAAGTATTTGGCAACAGTGGTTGCAACCGTATGATGGGTTCGTTTGACGTGAATGCCAAGCCCGGCTCGATTGACCTCGGCTCTTTGGCAAGTACCCGTATGGCTTGTCCGGATATGACTGTGGAAAATAATGTATTGTCGGCTTTGAACAAAGTGAAAAAGTATAAGAAGCTGGGAAAGGAAAATATCGCTTTATGCGGTGCTTCCAATCGTCCCATAGTCGTGTTGCAGAAGAAAGAATCCGTTTCCAAGGTGTCTGATTTGGAAGGAAAGTGGATAATTGGTGAGGCTGTGGGCGAGGCTATCCCCGACGGAATGGAGAAGCAGCCGTTCATTGAATTTAATATTGCAGAAAAGCGCTTGCATGGTAATGCGGGTTGTAATCTGATTAACGGTGCTTTTCAGGTTGATGACGAAGGTTCGTCGGTGATTTCTTTCCCGCAAGTTATCAGTACCATGATGGCGTGCCCTGATATGGAGGTGGAAGACCGCGTGTTGAAAGCCTTGAATTCCGTTCGGTCTTTTGGCAAACTGACAGGCGGAGGCGTCGGGCTATACGATGCTGACAATAATCTGGTGATGGTGTTGGTGAAGAACTGACAAGATAGGTTGAAATAATAAAGGCTCTTACAGAAATAATCTGCTAAGAGCCTTTTTTTTGTATCTTGATATAAAATGGTCTTTTACTTTTTCTTTAGTCCTGCGCGTATCCGGCTCAGGGATTGTGGAGTGATGTAGAGATAAGAAGCCAGATACTTGAGCGGTACATCCTGCAGCAGTTCCGGACTTTCTTCCATCAGCGTCATGTACCTTTCTTTTGCAGTGGGAGGGGTACCGTAGGCTATTGTAGAAGCGTCCACCGACAGAATTTCCCGTTCAAAGATTCTTCTGCCGAAGTTGGCCATATCTATGGAATGCGAAAAAAGGGCTTCCAGCTCAGGCTTACTGATACAATAGGCGATGCTTTCATTTATCGATTCGATGTTGATGGGGGAAACTTCGCTGTCTACATATCCCCACGATGAGCAAGCTGTGTCGCCCGGTGCGGCAAACCAAAGGGAATTTTCCGTGCCGTCTGTCAGGTAGTAGGCACGCCAGATGCCTTTCTTCAAAAGATAGAAGTTGCTGTTCCTTTCCCCTTCGCTGATAATGAGTTCTCTCTTGCCGAAACGGACTTCTGTCATGTGTGACAGAAGTTCGTGCAAAGTGCTTTCCGGTAGTTTATACTTCTTGCAGAATTTCTTTATCATAGTTTCCATACAGCAAAGATAGTGCAAACCGGAGACATAACTTTTATGCTTGCATGAAAAAGTTATGTCGGGGTACAGCCTGTCTTGTCTAAAGATACGGATTTTTCTTTATCTTCTCTTTTCCCGGATATGTAAATCACAAGTATAAAGAGGGTTGTCAACATTTCTGCAAGAGGAGTGGCAAGCCAGATTCCCCGGTCTCCCAATAGCAGGGGCAGCCCGAAAAAGCAGGCTGTCAGTAAAATGAAACCACGCAGCAGGGTGATAACTGTGGCATACTTGGCACGCTCCACACTTTGGAAATAGCCGATGGATACGATGTTGACGGCAAAGAACACGAAGCCGGTGGCATACAAAGGCAACCCTTTTACCGCTATGTCATAGGCCGGATAGCTGCGGTCTATGAACATACTGACAATTTCAGGGCTGCAGAATATTGTGGTCAGGGCAAAACATACACCGCAGCCTATGGCGGTTTTCAGTGCCAGCAAGTAGGCGCGGCGGACACGTTGGCTCTCGTTCAGGCCGTAGTTATAACTGATAATCGGCTGCGCCGACTGCGCAATGGCATTATATACCATAAATATAATAGGAAAGAAATAGCAGGCAATGCTGAATGCCGCCACTCCGTCTTCCTTCAGATAATGGATGAACACTTGGTTGCCTACAAACATCATGCTGGCAATCGCCACCTCGCACAAGAAGGCGGAAGAACCCAAGCGGCACATATAGCCAATGTTGTGACGCATCAGTTGCATGCTTTTCCGGCTCATCTTGACGGGGTGGAAGCGCAGTGCGCACCGGCGGCGCAGCAGATAGGATACTGTCATCAATGCGCCTACCGTAGTACCTATGGCACTTGCCAATGCGGCACCGAACATTCCCCAGCCCAAGGGGAAGATGAACAGATAATCCAATAGGATGTTCAGAACGGCAGCCACCACATTGCACATCATGGCAAAACTGGGCGAACCGTCCAGCCTCAAGAAAAACATACCCGAATTGAGCAATGCGGTGAACAGAGAGAACGGCACAAACCAAAGCATGTATTCCACAGCCAATGGCGTGAGCCGTTCGGATCCTCCGAGCAGCTTTACCACCTGCGGGGCAAATGAACAGAATAGGGTGGAGGTGCACATCAGTAACAAGGAAGATATGACTACCGACTGTGTGATATTGATACGTGCCACCTTGACCTTCCCGTGTGACAGATGAATGGAGGCTACCACAGAGGCGCCGACCCCAAACATAAGTCCTACACCCGTAGAGAACAACCATAGTGGTGACACAATATTGACGGCAGCCAAAGCATCACTGCCAATCCCTTTCCCTACGAAGATGCCGTCAGTGATAATGAATAGTGCGGAGAAAATCATCCCCAGTACAGTAGGGAGCAATAGTTTGCGGAACAATGTCTTGATGTCCGTGTTCTTGAAGTCGATGCTGTCTCTCATCTTTTCCATACTCATCTTATTTATTTCTTTATATGTGAAACACAATCATTTCCGTGCTGCGATTAAGCCCAATGTTAACTAATCCTTAATCGTTCCACCATGGTGGAACGATATTTCCCTCGTGGTGGAACGATATTTTCACCACGGTGGAACAATATTTCCTTCATGGAGGAACGATTAAAGATATGCAAGGAAAATGATTGATGTCGTTCATGTTTTATTATCTCTGATTCGGGCGACAAAAGTAGAGCTTTTGAATGGAATGGAAATTAACAAATGGTAATTTCCGACAGAAAAAATGATTTTAATTCTGCCAAACTGACAGATAAACTGCCACAAGTATAAATCTACAGCTGCTCTGAACAATTTGGCACAACGTTTGTCTTTTTATTGGCGTCTGCCACTGAGGCGGACGTCGAAACAGAATAATAACAAATAAAAAAATAACGATCATGGGAAAAATTATTGGTATTGACTTAGGAACAACAAACTCTTGCGTTGCAGTATTCGAAGGTAACGAACCAGTAGTAATTGCAAACAGTGAAGGTAAGCGCACCACTCCTTCAGTGGTAGCATTTGTTGATGGTGGCGAACGTAAAATCGGTGATCCTGCCAAGCGTCAGGCTATCACAAACCCCACCCGTACGGTTTTCTCCATCAAACGTTTCATGGGCGAAAACTGGGACCAGGTGCAGAAAGAAATCGGCCGTATGCCCTATAAAGTAGTAAAGGGTGACAACAACACTCCGCGTGTGGACATTGACGGACGTCTTTATACTCCGCAGGAAATCTCTGCAATGATTCTACAGAAGATGAAAAAGACTGCCGAGGACTATCTGGGACAAGAAGTGACAGAAGCCGTAATTACCGTCCCCGCATACTTCTCAGACTCCCAACGCCAGGCTACGAAGGAAGCCGGACAGATTGCAGGTCTTGAAGTGAAGCGTATTGTGAACGAGCCGACTGCCGCAGCTCTTGCTTACGGTATTGACAAGTCTCACAAGGACATGAAGGTTGCCGTATTTGACCTTGGTGGTGGTACATTCGATATCTCTATCCTCGAATTCGGTGGCGGTGTGTTCGAAGTATTGTCAACCAACGGTGATACTCACCTGGGTGGTGACGACTTCGACCAGGTAATCATCGACTGGTTGGTTCAGGAGTTCAAGAACGACGAAGGTGCCGACTTGACTCAAGACCCGATGGCTATGCAACGTCTGAAGGAAGCTGCCGAGAAGGCTAAGATAGAGCTGTCCTCTTCTACAAGCACTGAAATTAACTTGCCGTACATCATGCCCGTAGGCGGTGTGCCCAAGCACTTGGTGAAGACGTTGACCCGTGCCAAGTTCGAGGCTCTGGCTCACAACTTGATTCAGGCTTGTTTGGAACCCTGTAAGAAGGCTATGAGCGATGCTGGCTTGAACAATGCGGACATCGATGAAGTAATCCTCGTAGGTGGTTCTTCACGTATCCCGGCTGTACAGAAGTTGGTAGAAGACTTCTTTGGTAAAGTTCCTTCCAAGGGCGTGAATCCGGATGAGGTAGTAGCCGTAGGTGCTGCCGTGCAAGGTGCCGTTTTGACGGACGAAATCAAGGGCGTTGTGTTGCTGGATGTTACTCCGCTGTCTATGGGTATCGAGACTATGGGTGGTGTGATGACGAAGCTGATTGATGCCAACACTACCATCCCCTGCAAGAAGAGCGAGACATTCTCTACTGCCGCCGACAACCAAACGGAGGTTACCATCCATGTATTGCAGGGTGAGCGTCCGATGGCTGCACAGAACAAGTCAATCGGCCAGTTCAACCTGACAGGTATTGCTCCGGCACGTCGCGGTATTCCTCAGATTGAGGTGACATTCGATATCGACGCCAACGGTATCTTGAAGGTGTCTGCCAAAGATAAGGCTACCGGTAAGGAACAGGCTATCCGTATCGAAGCTTCCAGCGGTTTGAGCAAGGAAGAAATCGAAAAAATGAAAGCCGAAGCCGAAGCCAATGCCGAAGCCGACAAGAAAGAGCGTGAGAAAGTAGACAAATTGAACCAGGCCGACTCTATGATTTTCCAAACCGAAAATCAGTTGAAGGAACTCGGCGACAAGCTCCCTGCCGACAAGAAGGCTCCGATTGAAGCTGCTTTGCAGAAGCTGAAAGATGCCCATAAGGCTCAAGACCTGGCTACCGTAGATTCTGCCATGGCCGAACTGAATACGGCATTCCAGGCTGCCAGTGCTGAAATGTATGCCCAGAGCGGTGCTCAGGGTGGTGCACAAGCTGGTCCTGATATGAATGCAGGGCAACAAGGCGGTGCTCAGGATAATACAAAGCATGGCGATAATGTGCAGGATGCTGACTTTGAGGAAGTGAAATGATTCCGATAAGGAAACAGATAATAATCAATAAGCAAAAGCGTGCAGATCAATGAGTTGCACGCTTTTTGCGTTTATGGGGTTCATGGTTGCTATGATTCACCGATAAAATCATGTGGGCTTCTCAACAATTAGTATCTTTTCCCTAAAAAACTTTTATGACTAGTTACGATACTCTTTTAGTTCTTGCTCGCTTAATTCTTCCGGTTGAGCTATTGGATTGTTTTGACATTGTTGAAATAGAGAACGATGCTAAAATATTAACCATTCATTTAGATGAGCAGAATCTTCCTCCCTTGTCTCCTACGGTTCACTCTTTAGAGTCCAAAGGTTTTCTTCCTGCGGTGTATATCCGTGATTTTCCTATCCGTGACCGTAAGGTAACCTTATGTGTACGGCGGCGTAAATGGCTCGACAAGGAAACCGATTCTATTATCTGTAACACTTTTGAGCTTACTGCCCAAGGAACGCGACATTCAAAAGAATTCGCGTCTTTTTTAAAAGGACTGCTTGGAGAAATACCCGATTACGGCCCGCTCTCTTGAACGTTATTATCATATTGACGGTGATTAGTTAGAGCGGCAATATAAAGAGTATTTAAGTGACTACCGCATGTGGGATCAATTGCCCCATGCTGAAAACTGGTTGCTGTTTCTTGAGAACCTGGGTCTGTACTTGAGTATTGATGAGACTTCCCTCTCCAATGGGGAGTTATATACTATAATCATCAATAGAGAGGCTCACGGCGGCAAAGGTGCTATCGTAGCTATTGTCAAGGGTACTAAAGCCGACGATGTCATTGCTGTGGTAGAACAAATCCCTGAGGAGGCGCTCCAGATGGTGCAGGAAGTCACTCTTGACTTGTCAGAAAGCATGCGCAAGATCGTTCGCAGATGCTTCACTTCAGCCATCCGTGTGATAGACCGCTTCCACATTCAAAAGTTAGCCTGTGATGCTGTACAAGAAATCAGAATCGGACATCGCTTGGAGGCTGTACAAGAAGAAACAGAGGCCAGACAGGAAGCGAAAGGATTAAAGAAGAAATATGTTTCTCCTACTTTTGTGTAGATTTATTATAAGACTTCCGATATTGAAAGAATTATTGCAGACAGTGAAACGCAAAATCAATCACCCAAACACCCCACGTCTTATGAAAAGAATTAAAAAAGATTATCCGTTTTTCAACCTGTTTTCCATTGTTGGCACATGGGAAAGCATTAATCTGAATCCTACGGTTATCATCTATCAGAGCGACAAAGAGTATCTTCTTTCTATTATATATGTATCGGAAACAACCAAACAGGCTTCACCTGCTACTTATGAGATACAGCAAGATGGTAGCCAGTATTTTATTGCCCCTGCATCCAAACGGCTCTATGTAGATTATGATCCGGCAAAAGACGTACTTAACATTTCGTCTTTGGGTCACTATCTGCGTAACTAACCGGCTATCTAGCCATCTTGAAATCAATATTTCAATAAAACAATCTTTCAATCATGGAACTAATAAATAAAGATACCCCACAAGTCAAAGAATTTATTTCTTCGCTCGATTCGATGCTGGATGGTATTGAATCTATTGTAAAGCACTACAAGCCCCACCTGAATGGGGAACGCTTTCTTTCTAATAATGAGGTTTCCAAGAAACTGAATGTCAGTTTGCGAATCCTGCAAGAATGGCGAGATATAGGACTAATTCCCTTTATCCAGATAAAAGGTAAAATCATCTACCGTCAGAGTGATATTGATAAACTGCTCCAAAAGCACTACTTTGAAAGTTGGAAAGAGTAACCTGCCAAGCCCAAAACATTGTTTTTCGGAATTTAGTTTGAATCATTGACTTTCCCAGTGAAGTATTTAGTCTGTGCAAGTCTTTAGATGAAAATACGCTCGAACATAGTGAGAGGAAGATTTTCATCTAAACCGAAGGCTCGGACCTGAACAGGCTAAATACGGAACTTATCTTTGTCAATGCTTCATATTGAGTTCTGGAAAACTTACTATAAAAGAAAAGGATTGAGAAAATGAAATTCATTCTTCCCAATCCTTTTTCAATATTAGCTACTATCTTTATTATATAGCCAATTCCGACAGGCAGCTATTTACTTTTTGCATATCCTTGAAAATATTCTGATCCAATACCCTTGCATAGTGTTTTGTTACGCTTGTATCTGCATGACCTAACATCTTAGCAACATTCTCCATACTTACGCCATTTGCAAGGCAAATGCTTGTAGCATAGCTATGACGGGCGGTATGTGTGCTAAGATTTTTATGAATTCCGCACACATCGGCAATCTCCTTCAAATAACTGTTCATGCGTTGATTACACAATACAGGTAAAAGTTTTCCGGTACACTCTGCCACATCCTTATATTTATCAAGTATGGAAGCTGCCACAGGCAGCACAGGAATGTTACACATGATTTTTGTCTTTTGCCGGTTCTTCCTTATCCGAAGTTCCCCTTTGTTGTCTTTTACCAAGTGTTCGGGTGATAAATCTTTCACATCGCTGAACGCCAAACCAGTAAAAAAACTGAAAATAAATATATCACGAACTTGTTCCAGTCGTTTGCTGGCAAACGTCTTTTGATATATCCGGTCTAATTCTGCCTGTTCAAGAAAATCCCGTTCTACATATTCAAATTTCAGCTTATATGCCCCGAAAGGATTAAAAGTAATCAGTCCCAAGTTGTGGGCAAACAGAACAACAGTTCTGAAACGCTGTATAAACTTCATGGCTGTATTGTGGGTACACGGATAATTCTCCCGGATAAATAGGTAGAAGCCCTCGATAAACACGACATTTATTTCCCGAAAGGTAATATCCTCCACATTATATTTATTGTGGATATATTCGGCAAGGCGATTTTTGGTAAGTTCATAACGGGTATATGTCTTTTGCGTGGCTGTTTTCCCTACTTTCAGCGCATATTGTTCATTATGCTGGGAAAATACCTGTAAGAGAGTTTTTGCTTTTTCCTCTTTACCTAAGAACACATTGCGTACTTTCTCTGCGGTTACATAGCTGTCCCGTTCTAAAATGGTCTGATAGTGTCTGTGCAAGGTAGCCTTGATGCTATCCAGCATTTCATTCATGCGGGTAAATTCCGCTCCTCTGCCATTTACCTTTCCGGTTTTGGCAGACCAGTTTTTAGGATTGACTTCAAGTTTAGTGTTGAATTGGGCTAATTTCCCGTCAATGGTAATACGTGCCATGATTGGCATATTACCGTTCTTTTTCACCTTGTCCCGTTTCAGGAAGAACAATACTCGGAATGTTGATTTCATACCTCATTTTTTAAGTTACAAAACTACTTTTATTAACTCATAATGAGATAAATGCAGGGTCGCCAAATCTCGACAACATTTCGCCATTTTCCGACAAATCGTACCCCTTTTTAAAGAATTTTGTCGGGGGTACGAATAAGGCACTAATTTTTGTCTGTCAGTGACCTTTTCGTGGCGGTCAAGGTAGCCAAAAGACAATAAAAAAAGTCCCACAAAATATTGATTTTGTAGGACTTGTCTTTTTCTTGTCGCCTTTTGGCTTTTCTTTCAGTGATCCGCCTGGGGCTCGAACCCAGGACCCCAACATTAAAAGTGTTGTGCTCTACCTGCTGAGCTAGCGAATCAATCCTTCATTGCTGTTAAGCGGGTGCAAAGATAGATACTTTTTTGAAATTAGCAAAACAATACCATCTTTTTTCTTATCTTTGTCCCCGTTAATCCTTGATATTGATCATTAATCACTGAACATTAATCATTAAATACATGGCAACAGTAGACGATAAAAAGATTATCTTTTCTATGGTTGGGTTGAATAAAACCATTCAGCAGAACAACAAGCAGGTACTGAAGAACATTTATCTCTCGTTCTTCTATGGAGCAAAAATCGGCATTATCGGTCTGAACGGTTCGGGTAAATCGACCCTGCTGAAGATTATCGCCGGATTGGATAAGTCCTATCAAGGCGAAGTGGTGTTCTCGCCGGGATATTCAGTGGGGTATTTGGCTCAGGAACCGTACCTCGATCCCACAAAGACCGTGAAGGAAATTGTTATGGAAGGTGTGCAGCCCATTGTGGATGCGCTCGCAGAATACGAGGAAATCAACCAAAAGTTCGGCTTGCCCGAATATTATGAGAATCAGGACAAGATGGACAAACTCTTCTCCCGTCAGGCCGAGTTGCAGGACATCATCGATGCGACCGATGCCTGGAACCTCGACAGTAAGCTGGAGCGCGCCATGGATGCCCTCCGTTGTCCGCCCGAAGGCCAGTCCGTAGAACATCTTTCCGGTGGTGAGCGCCGCCGTGTGGCCCTCTGCCGCCTATTGTTGCAGAAGCCCGACGTGCTTCTCCTCGACGAGCCCACCAACCATCTTGATGCCGAATCTATCGACTGGCTGGAACAACACTTGCAGCAGTATGAGGGTACAGTGATTGCCGTAACGCACGACCGCTATTTCCTCGACCATGTAGCAGGCTGGATTCTTGAGTTGGACCGTGGTGAAGGTATTCCTTGGAAGGGCAACTACTCCAGCTGGCTGGAACAGAAGACTAAGCGTATGGAACAGGAGGAAAAGTCTGCCAGCAAGCGCCGCAAGACGCTGGAACGCGAGCTGGAGTGGGTGCGCATGGCTCCCAAGGCCCGCCAGGCAAAGGGGAAGGCGCGTTTGAACTCCTATGACAAATTGCTGAACGAGGACGTGAAGGAGAAGGAAGAGAAACTGGAAATCTTTATCCCGAACGGTCCCCGTCTGGGTAATAAGGTGATTGAAGCCAAGCATGTGGCGAAGGCGTTCGGCGACAAATTGCTGTTCGATGACCTTAACTTCATGCTTCCGCCCAACGGCATCGTGGGTATCATCGGTCCCAACGGTGCCGGTAAGACCACGCTTTTCCGCCTTATTATGGGCTTGGAAAAAGCAGACAAGGGCGAGTTTGAGGTAGGGGAGACCGTAAAGGTGGCCTACGTGGACCAGCAGCATAAGGACATAGACCCCAACAAGAGTGTATATCAGGTTATCTCTGGTGGAAACGACCTTATCCGCATGGGGGGACGAGATATCAATGCACGCGCCTATCTGTCCCGTTTCAACTTTTCCGGTGCCGATCAGGAGAAGCTTTGCGGAGTACTTTCTGGTGGTGAGCGCAACCGCCTGCATCTGGCACTATGTCTGAAGGAGGAAGGTAATGTGCTATTACTGGACGAACCCACCAACGACATCGATGTGAATACGCTCCGTGCCCTCGAAGAAGGTTTGGAGGACTTTGCCGGATGTGCCGTGGTCATCAGTCACGACCGTTGGTTCCTCGATCGTATCTGTACGCATATTCTCGCTTTCGAAGGAGATTCCAATGTGTTCTTCTTTGAGGGGTCATATTCAGAATATGAGGAGAATAAACAGAAACGTCTTGGGAAAGAAGAGCCTACCCGTGTACGTTATAGAAAGTTGATGAATGACTGATTTGAGTATTTCTTCTTATCTACTCACCACTTAGGGGAGTGTGTAATATACCCGTTGGCAGAATTGAATATTGCGCTAAGTCAATTTCGCCAACGGGTTGTTTCGTGAATGATGACATCGGATACTTTCCCGTTTGTATTTCATTATCAATCGGTTCTTTCTTACTTTAGGGACATTCAGCAAATAGTATAAAATTAGCTAATTAATTTATACACAAAGTATTGCGAACTGGTTGGCTTTTTGTATCTGTAGGTATTCCCTCGAAAATGAGGTTTGGTAGCCCAAACGGGGGAAATCCCTCAATAAAGATATGGCTAAGATACAAAATATTTCAGAAATTCACCCTACTTTGGGCTTTACAGAATTTGATGTTCTGGAAAAATGTCGCAAGAGTTTTAATGAGAGTGAGCTTGGCAGACACTTCATTCAGTCTTTCCGTTTGAGCGTATGGCAAAAGCCGCATGTCTGTCTGAACAGCATCTGGGTCGTAGGAATATATTCAGTCCTTCCGCAAAGATTGCCCTTATAGTCCTAAAAGCATACACCGGATTCTCTGACAGGCATCTGGTGGAACATCTAAACGGAAACATACACTACCAGATGTTCTGCGGAATCATGATAAATCCGTCTTTTCCCATAACCAACTATAAGATAGTCAGTGCCATCCGTAATGAGATAGCATCCCGTCTTGATATTGATTCCCTTCAAGAGATACTGGCCTCACACTGGAAACCTTATCTTGATAACCTTCACGTGTGCATGACCGATGCTACATGCTATGAGAGTCATATGCGTTTTCCTACGGACATGAAACTCCTCCGGGAAAGCCTCAAATGGCTCTACAGATATATCTGCAGGCATTGTGGGGAGCTTGGCATAAGACGTCCCCGCAACAAATACAAGAGTGTAGCAGAGTCCTATCTGTCCTATTGCAAGAAAAGAAAAAGGAAGGCTTCAAGGACAAGGATGCTCAAGCGTCGTATAATCAGACTTCTTGAGAAACTCCTCATATAGAGAGATGAGATTCATCGAGAGTACGGAACCTTACTCCGCTATACTCAGGATTACCAGAAGCGTCTTTCCATCATCAGAAAGGTTTTTGTACAGGAAAAGTAAATGTTTGAAGGGAAGAAAGTCATTGACCGCATCGTCAGCATTGACCGCCATTATGTACGTCCAATAGTAAGAGGCAAGGAAACTTGACTTGTCAGAAAGCATGCGCAAAATTGTTCGCAGATGCTTCACTTCAGCCATCCGTGTGATAGACCGCTTCCACATTCAAAAGTTAGCCTGTGATGCTGTACAAGAAATCAGAATCGGACATCGCTGGGAAGCTATACAAGAAGAAACAGATGCCAGACAGGCAGCGAAAGGATTAAAGAAGAAATATCTTTCTCCTACTTTTGAGAATGGCGACACACGTAAGGAGCTATTGGCGAGGAGCCGATATCTGCTTTTCAAATCTGCTGAAAAATGGACTGAATCACAGAAACGCAGAGCTGCAATATTATTCAGAGAATATCCGGATATTAAACGGGCATATTCCCTTAGTCATTCCTTAAGGATGATTTTTAATAAAGGATCGATAAAGGCAGGAGCAAGAACCAATTTGGCGAAGTGGTATCAGGAAGTAGAGCAATCAGGGTTTGACTCGTTTAACACCATAGCAGCTACATTATATGACAGAAGTGAGGAAATATTAGACTTCTGTATTCATAGGGCATCAAATGCGGCAGCGGAATCGTTTAACGCGAAAATAAAACAGCTCAGAGCACAATTTAGAGGAGTTATAGATATACCGTTTTTCTTGTATAGACTAACTAAAATTTATGCATAACCCCACTAGAATCTACGAGTGACCCAGAAAAAGGACAATAACAATGGCATATAAAGTGATTATATTCTATCACTTTATATGCCATCTTACGTTTTAGGGACATTTACCGAATGTTCCTACTTTATATTTATTTGAAATAAAGTATCGCTGTGATACCGATAAAGTATCACTTTAATGCCGATAAAGTAATGCTGTAATATCGTTGTTTATGTTTGGATTCACGAATATTTTTTTGTGGACAACACATGATACTACCAGGTCCAATCGTCGACATTATAGCTACTTTCCACTTCATCCTCAATATAATCGGGAAGATTGCAGAAGAAGTCTATGCCTGTCTTTTTTTCAAGTTCATCAATGCTGATGGCTTTTGCTTGGGCGTCATTCCTATTCAGCGGATGTTCGAGAGTATAGCCGTAATCATCACGATGTTCCACCCAAAAACCGATGGCCTGATATGATGTAGCTATGTCAACAAGCTGATTGGCACGATGAGCTAATATGGCGATGAAGTAATATTGCGGAACAGGCAATCCTTTTGATGTGAACCCCTTTGAGTCTGTAGCAGGCATCACTCCATCTCCTCCTGCCTTAGTTCCCTTATAATCGGTCAAAAGCTTGTCGAGCGTTCCGCCTTTTGCAACATAGATTTTGTCGTATGTACTTCCAAAGACATTGCCTTTGCGCGCCCATGAATTGAGTAACTGCTCGAAGGTAACCCAGTAACCGCTATTAAATGAGTTGAGTTGTGGGCTCATGTTGCTGAAGTAGAAAGTCTGCTTATTGGCTTCTGTAGAAAAAGAACGGTCATCGGAGGCACAGAGATGTCCTCGGTCGAACCCATCATTGGTATGCCAGCTGTTGTCAACCCTCATGCTCTCCGGTAGCAATGGGTCTACTGCCCAGGCATCATCACTTCTGGTTACATTTTTTGCACCTGTAATGGCATCGTAGCTATAGGCCACCCAGCGAGAATGTTTCATGTGGTCGTTCCATTCCATTGCATAGTTAAGCACCTTGTTGCCACCGACTGTAACTTCATGCTCCACGTAGGTATTACCCTCCATAAGATGTGGTATTTCGTATTCTGTCACATAATTTTGTCCTTGGGTGGATATATTCATATTTTTGTTTTCTATCACAATTCTTTGGGCTGCATTGTGTTCCACTCCTACATTTATTCCGTCAATGTATGCGATGCGGAGCTTGAACATGGCAACTTGTGAAGGAAGCTGATAGCGTACCCAATAAGAAGTTTTTGCTTTTGCCACAGCCTTGTCACTCCATTGCTTTATGGTGGAGTAATCGGGAAGTGACGATAGGTCATTAGTATCAAATTCTTCTGAAAAGGTGAATCCGTTACCGGAAATAGTCTTATTTGCTGCAATATTGATTTGAGAACGGATTGATTCATCCAATGTTAAGCCTTTGCCGCCATCAATAGCATATAGTACTTCACGCTTGGAACCCTGTTCAGTGAGTTGGATGTCATTGATAGTGGGATGTTCGCTCATTTCTGAAGAATCATCTGAACTACATCCACAGAACAATGGCAGCAACAAGCAAATCGCTAAAATCAGATTGTAATATCTTTTATTCATGACATATAATTATTAAAAGAAATCCGCACTGCCATCACTGTGTATGTAGATGACATTGCGGATTTACTGTATGATACAAAATTCTTTATTCAGTCACTTTAGAAATGAAGAATCCGCTTCCCACTTGATCGGAATCTCTGTAGCTGGCACGAACACCGCATATAGTAATCTTATCACCTTCAACAATACCCAGTGATTCGAACTGTTTGCTTGCGCCATTCCAGCCTGTAAGAAGACCATAAACATATACCTTGCCGCTTTCATCTGCAATATCAAAATTACCATAAACGGTATTTGCGATATTTGATACGGTACCGGTCAGCTGGTAATATTGTGAAGAATTTTCTTCTTTTTCAAGGAATTCGGCAACAGTAACTGCTTTTACATTTTTCACTTCCTCTGCCACGGCATTAGTCATCTGTGGCTTACCGTTGTATTCGGCACGTGGACCAACGAGAGTTACAATATCACCTTCCTTGATATTAGAATCAGCAAAATCTTTGATACCATAGATATATACATCACCCGAGAAATCCTTGATGTAGATATTACCATATTTTTTATTAGCAATCTTGGTTACTACACCACTAATGCGGTATTGTGTAGCACCAACCTCGGCGGCAATGAATTCAGCAACAGTAGCTTCCACAATAGCGCCCTTCTGTGAGAGTTCAGTCTTGCTTGTGTAATCTTTCTTACCGTCAGTAGTGCGGAATGTAATGCTGGTTGAACGGTCACCACCTTCGTTTCTGGCAGCCTGGAACTTCACGCAAGCATCTGTACCGTTCTGGTCGATAGAGACAATAGACAACCATTCTTTGGCATCCTCAGGAATTTCTACAGAAACGCCGTCACCTTTGGTTATAATGTATGCTTCGAAGATACCACCCTCAACCGGAAGTACATCATTGTAGACAGAGTCGACCTTGATGAGCGATTTGTTAATCTTGAGCACAGTAACATTTTTAAGCTGAGGAGTACCTTGGTAGCTTTCTTTAGGACCTTGTATTGTTACTTCATCACCTTCTTCCAGACCAAGGCTGGCAAAATTCTTCTCATTGCCTTTGGCATCCAAAGTACCATAGACGTAAACCTTACCGGTGGCATCCACAATATTCCAGTTGCCGTAAACGGTGTTGGAAATATTTGAAACAACACCGGTCACTTTATAAATCTTCTTTTCGGGACCGGCTATTACCTCGGCACAAGTAGCTTCCGAAATGACTGGCAAGCCTTGCATGATAGTCAAGTTCTGAGTTTCATTGGCACTGCTCAGCTTCAGTTCCACTGAACGGCCATCCACAGCTTCATCAGCAGAGAATGTGATTTTGCTTTCGCCTTGAGGACCTTGAGTAGTAGAGATGGTAAGCCAATCGGCCTTGTCGTTACCTGTGATAATCCATTCGGACTTCGATTCAATTGTAATGTCGGTGCTACCTCCTTCAATCGGCAGCGCAACATACGACTGTGAAACTTTCAATCCTGACAAGCCTATTGCTGCATCATCTTCAGCGCAGCTTGAGAAAAGAGAAATCACAGCAGCAAGTACTATAAATAGATGTTTTTTCATTTTCTTCAATTATTCTTAATTTGATAATCAGTTAAAACAATACTTAATACCGATAGAAGCATACCAGCACTGACCGATAGCATGGTTGAGAGTCCAAGTCTTGGTGTTGCCATTTATAGACGTCGGAGTTGAGAATGTAGCAAAACCTTCAGCGTCTACACCTTCATACTTCAAGATACGGGCTTCGTTACCGATAGCAGGATTCAAATGCTTACTTACTCCCCAGCTTGAATTGAAGAAGTTAAGTACGTTCTTCATGTCAAAGCTCAACTGCAATTTGTGCTTGGCACCACGTACATTTAAGTTGAAATCGTGCTTATAAGAGAAATCTATACGGTGTACCCAAGGAGAATAAAGGCTGTTAGGTTCAGCATATTTACCCTGATTATTCTTAAGGTATGAGTTGTTGTGTACATAATCCATGAAGCGTGTCTTGTCATCCTCGCTGACGAAACGGAATGAACCATCGGCAACTTGCTTGTCTGTAGGAATATAAATAGCATCGTAATTATAACCGTCACCATTCATGTCGTTGGCAAGCATGTAAGAGTAATTGTAACCGCCACGCCAAGTTTCGTAAATAAAACTATAGTGGTTGCCACTCTTGTCGTTGATAGTGGCACTTGCAATGAAACGGTCGGGAGTAACGTTAAGGCCATTGTGCAAACGGAAGTTGTTGACACCTTCGTATGTAGAAAGGTAGTTGAGTACTGATGACGCATTGGAACCCGGAAGTGAAGTCACCTCTTTGGATACTGTATGCGTATAAGCAGCCATCAAGTTAATCCATTTGGCAGGCGTTGCGTTCACGGTAATGCTGGTCGACCATCCGTAACCGCGGCTTGTATTCTCAAGCATGTAAGCACTTGGCAGACTCTTGCCGGCTTCGTTCGTATAAGTAGCGTCGGACGGGAATACAGGACGGTTATCAGCACCATTGAAGCGTGTAAAGCCGTTTACGTCTTTCTGGCTCCAGTCTCTCAACATGGCGGCATTTAGAGTCTTGTTGTAGATTCCCTCTACCGTTACGTTCAATGGGAATGATACGGGTACTGTATAATCTACAGCAATTGAAGACTTCCAGACCTGTGGCATTTTAAAGTCGGGATCGACACCGCAAATGCTTGAAGGAACTGTACCGTCCTCCGGTGTGATTGTCTTAGGATACCCCAAATCATAAAGCTTTTGTTTCAGAGCTTCTGTACCAAGGATTCCACCTTTGAATTCATCCATAGTGAAACCTTTGTCTGCTGCATTCTTGGCATTAATCTGTGCCTGATATTGAATCATACCGCCATTGGTAGGCATATTGGTAAAGAATACCAAAGGCAGACGTCCGGAGAACAAACCGCTACCACCACGCAGCTTCAAAGTGTTGTCTCCCAGAATATCCCAAGTAAAACCTACACGAGGAGATACTGTCAATGAGCTTCCTGGCCATTTGCCGGTATCGATATGACGACCGTTGTAGTCGAGATTGAGAATAGCATTGTTGGTCATCAAGTCACTATTATCAAAGAAGAGTCCATCGAAGCGTACTCCTGCTGTAACCTTGAAATCAGAGCGTACGTTCCATTCGTCTTGCAAGTAGAAGCCCAATTTATTGTACTGAACACGTGATGCAGGTTCGTTTTCACCGTTATAGCCATAAGTCAAACATACAATTTCCGGAGCAGCTCCTTGAATAAAGTCATCCAGGCTGGTATAGCGGTAATATCCTGTACCGTTACGTAGATACTGGTTGTCGGCCATTTGATGCTCATAGTTCAAGCCAACCATGATTTTATGATTGCCGGCATAGTAAGTTACATCGTCCTTAATGTTCCATACTGTGTTGTGGACTGCGTTATTGTAAGTGAAAAGTTCTTCACCAAAAGAAATGTAGTTCTGATTGTCTTTCAAGATATCGACAAACGGGAAAATGCTGGAATTGGTACCACGTACGTCATCCAACTTAGAGAATGTTGCCAAAAACTGGTTGGACAAGGCAGCGGAGAAGCGGCTGTTAAGGTCGAAAGACACTGAATGTACCAGGTTGTCCATTGAATACATGGAGTTGGCATACGACATGGCATACTGTGAAGTACGACCACCCGACATGCGAGTACCACCGTCCATAGAGGAAGAGTTAGGACTATTCCATATGATATTCTTGGTATAGTTATAACGCAAAGCCAAGTGATGGTTGTTGTTGATGTTCCAGTCTATACGTGCCAGTAATTTAGTATTCTTATTGTCAGAAGGGAAGCTGCTGAACGAACCGGTGTCATAGCCATATTTTTCTTTTGCTATGTCGGATACTGTCTGCAAATCGGCAACAGTTGCACGTGAGATGTAAGCATCTGCATTGGCAACTCCGTCTTCGGAGGCACGCCAACGATTGGCGATTGCCGGAGTGTTCCGCATCTCGCCGTTTGCAAAGAAGAAGAGCTTGTCCTTGATTATTGGACCACCGATAGTAAAGCCGTATGTAGTAGACTGGTCTTTCTCGCGAGCACCGGAAATTGCTTCACGATCAATGGCGTCACCGCGCATGTTTTCATTTTGGTGATAAACATAAGCTGTACCCTTATAAGTATTAGTACCAGATTTGGTAATGGCATTGATACCGCCACCAATGAAGTTGGTCTGGCGTACGTCAAACGGAGAGATGACAATCTGAATTTCGTCAATTGCCTCGATAGAGACGGGATTGCCGCCACCAGGTAGGTTAGAACTCAAACCGAAGTTATTGTTGAAATTGGCACCATCGATTGTGAAGTTGGCAGTACGGCCGTCAGATCCAGCAAACGACATACCATTGCCACCGTAAGCAGACAAACGGGAATAGTCGGTAATGCTGCGGCTTATAGAAGGCATGTTGGCAATCTGTGTATTGGAAATGTTGGTTGTCGCTCCAGTCTTCTCGGAAGCGAATTTAGTCTTTTGAGCTGTAACGATTACTTCGTCAAGAAGTTCAGATGATTCTTGCATCTGTACATTCAAATTGTAGACTTCACCTAATTGAAGGGTCACATCCTTAAACATCATTGTTTGGTAACCGATGTAAGAAACTTCCACACTGTAAGGTCCGCCTGCTCGCATACCTTGAATGGTATAACGACCATCAATGTTCGTAATTGCGCCATATCGTGTTCCAGAAGGCTCGTGTATAGCCTGAACTGTTGCACCGATAATGGCTTCCTTGGTTGGGTCTGTTACCTTTCCACTTAATGAGGCGGTAGTTACCTGAGCCTTGGCTGTCATTGCAACTATCACCATAATTGTGGAAAGAATGAATCGCATTCTTTTTGCCATGAGATTTTAATTAATTTGATTAAACTATTAAAAAACGTTGCAAATTTAAATAATAACTTTCAGATTGCTGTTACATATAGGTTACTTTTATTATATATTCAGCGTAAAAATGTGAAATTGGGTGTTTGGGTATTTCGAACGATGACATGCTGATATATCCGGCAGTTACCATTTTGCCCCGAACGCGTTGTCAATCGGTATCATGAGAAACTCCCTGTTTTTTTCCTGTGCTGTTGTATCCAAAAGTGGAGATTTCCTTGATAATCGCATAATTATCTCTCTTTTTGGGGCGTGACGATTTGAGTTGAAAAGTTGTTTTAGCTTTGTTCAAAAACTCAAAACAATGAATCGGGGCAAATATATCTTCGTTCAAATTACAGGTTTTCTTCCCCGTCGTGCCTTTGATTATTTGGCAGAAAAGTATCCGGGAATAGGAACTATTACGACCACACGTCGGTATAATCATTCAGAGTAAAGTGATAAAGTGGTTCTAGCCCGCTGCCATTGGGACAGAGGCCTTTTTTTGGGGGGGCTGCAACTCACCGGACTGATTGAAGCTACTGTTATCTGTTTTGTCCTTTCGTATGTCATACTTCATGAAACGGGAAGTCAGGTCACGGTAATGGTAAGTATGTTTTGTTGAGTGTTGAAAGTCCGTTCTGGTAGTGGTTGCTTGAACAGACTTTTAATATTATTTGCCCGAACATTTGGTAATTTCAAAAACTTCCCTTACCTTTGCGCCCCGAACAAGGAGAGGTGCTCGAGTGGTTGAAGAGGCACGCCTGGAAAGCGTGTATACCCCTAAAGGGTATCGGGGGTTCGAATCCCCCTCTCTCCGCTGAACTTACTGGACAGAAATGGTCAGTAAACGGACAAAAAGCTACAAATCAATGATTTGTAGCTTTTTTTATTACCCGAAAGTCCAGCTTCCAAGACTTCAAAAGTACGGTAAAAGACAAAGTTTCGTTACTAAATCGTTACCTATTCCCCGCCGGACAAAAACGGTAACGATTTGTCCTCAAATGACCTGATAATGACTTGATTAGTCCATAGTCTGCATAACTCGAAAACGAGAGGTAAAAATTAATTTTGCAACTAAAAAAAGTGAGTTATGAAATCAACATTCAAGGTTCTTTTTTATTTGAAGAAAGGTTCTGAAAAGAAAAACGGCGAGGTTATGATTATGGCACGCATCACCATAGACGGCAAACTTTGCCAGTTCAGCACGAAACAGAGCATCCAGCCCGACAACTGGAACACGGCTGCGGGCAAAGCCAAAGGCAGGGATGCCGGAAGGATAAACGCCCTTTTGGACGACATACGTTCTTCCCTGAATACCATTTACCACGAAATGCAGCGGCGTGACAACTACGTGACCGCCGAGAAAGTGAAGAACGAGTTTTTAGGTCATAGCGAGAGCCACGAAACAATCCTTACCCTGTTCCAAAAGCACAATGACGATGTGAAGCAGTTGGTCGGCATATCCAAGACGATAGCGACCTACCGCAAGTATGAAGTGACCCGCCGCCACCTTGCCGAGTTCATCCGCAGCAAGTACAACGTATCGGACATATCCATAAAGGAGATAAGCCCGATGTTCATTACCGATTTTGAGTTGTATTTGCGTACAGCCTGCAAGTGCGGCTACAACACCACCGCCAAGTTCATGCAGTTCTTCAAGCGCATCATCATCATTGCCCGCAACAACGGCATACTGGTGGGCGACCCGTTCGCCAGCTACAAAATCCGGCTGGAGAAAGTGGACAGGGGTTATCTGACAGAGGACGAAATAAAAATCATCCTTAAAAAGAAAATGGTTTCCGAGCGGCTGGAACACGTCAGGGACTTGTTCATCTTTGCGTGCTTCACCGGGCTTGCCTATATAGATGTAGCCGGGCTTACCCAAGACAACATTCGCAAATCCTTTGACGGCAACCTTTGGATAATGACAAAGCGGCAAAAGACCAACACGGACGTTAATGTTCCCCTGCTGGATATTCCCAAGATGATTTTGAAGAAGTACAAGGGCAAGTTGCCGAATGGCAAGATACTTCCCATAATCAGCAATCAGAAGCTAAATGCCTACTTGAAAGAGATTGCTGATGTATGCGGAATTAAAAAGAACTTGACATTTCACCTTGCCCGGCACACGTTCGCCACGACCACCACGCTGTCAAAGGGCGTACCCATTGAAACGGTGTCCAAGATGCTGGGACACACGAACATTGAAACGACCCAAATCTATGCCCGCATCACCAACAGCAAGATAGGTAGCGATATGCAAGGGCTTGACAAGAAGTTTGTCGGCATCGAGAAGATTTACAAGGAAGTCGCCATGTAAATTTTCAGTTACCTATATACCGTTGGTAACAAAACAGGTAACGATTTCGGTAACGAATTTCCACCTAACAAGCTATATCCCAACAAAGTACATTCTTCCACCTTGCGGGCAGTCCACCGACTACCCGCATTTTTTATTCCCTTTTCCACTGGCACATTCCCCGAAACGCCAGCCGTGCGTGGCATGGCTGACTGTATTTCGTGAAAAGAGCCGTTGGAAACCCGCACAAGCGTACCGCAAGATGAACTTGCCATACCCTTGCCTTTCCCGCCCGCATGGAGTGTTCCCTAAAGGATGAAAGGGAACAAGCACTTTTCCCCTGTTTCCCTATCTGTAAATCTTCCTCATTATGCAGTCCCCCAGCCGGGACAGTCGTTTTTATCATTTCAATAGGCAAAGGTAGCTACGGGGGCTTTTGGCTCTGCAAATTGGGTTTCATCGAAAAAAATTGTTCCAGCTTCCCGTTGGTCGGAAAAAATTTTTGTCGGAAAAATTTGCATAGCAAGACCCCTTCACCAACCAGCCTATGTGAAACGAAAACGACCGACCCGACCGGAAGACGCATAAAAAAAAAGTCGGATTTACGGGAAACAGGAAAAAAGTTCAGTGAAACTTCAACTCCCTCACCTCTCAAATCCGCATAAAATCAAAAAACTTAAAAATTATAGCAATATGGAAGCAAAAGTATTATCGGAAGCAAAAGTTTATGTAGGCACTTACGGCAAGTACAACAACGGTTCATTGTCCGGCGCATGGCTCGACCTTTCGGACTATTCGGACAAGGAAGAATTTTACGAAGCCTGCCGGGAACTTCACAAGGACGAGGAAGATGCGGAATATATGTTTCAGGACTGGGAGAACGTGCCGGAGGGCTTAATCGGCGAAAGCTGGATTTCTGAAAACTTCTTTTCCTTGCGTGATGCGGTAGAGGATTTGGACGACACCGAGCAGGAAGCCTTTTTCGTGTGGTGCAACTACAAAAGCCATGATTTGAGCGAGGAAGATGCGGACGACCTTATACGTGATTTCCGGGACGAGTATCAGGGACAATATGACGATGAAGAAGATTTCGCCTATGAAATTATCGAGGAATGTTACGACCTGCCGGAGTTCGCAAAGACCTATTTCGATTATGAAAAGTTCGCCCGTGACCTGTTTATGTGCGATTACTGGTTTGATGACGGTTTTGTGTTCCGTGCGGCATAATCAAATACCAATCCGGGCGGGGTGTCAAAGCCCTGCCCGCTAAAAATACAAAGCGATGAAACGGAAAAAGCATTTATAAAATCCTTTGGCGGGTGTTGCTGTTCTGCCTTGCATGGCGGTTTACCAGTGTAGCCGGAGCAGGTACGGCGATAACGGTATATATCGTTTTTTGTGCCGCCCGTTTTCTGTTCCGGGTCTGCCTGTCAGCCCTTTATCTGCTGGGCGTGGCTCTGCTTTTCCTGCTGTTGCTTTCCTTACTGATATTATAACCATAAAAAATAGAACATCATGCAGTCACTTAACAAAAACGGGGTAAGCATTACCCAAACACCGGGAGAGGAAAAGTTTGTCAAATGCCGTTTGAGCGCATTTAAGGGACAGACATTTTACCAGTACGATTACCGCCATACCGATATGGAACTTTTCAGCACGGTAGCCAAAACGCTGGACGAGTGCCGCCGCAGGCGTGACGGGTGGATAGCGAAGAAGCAACAGAGTAATAAGTAAATTTTAGGGATATGAAAACGACAGAAGTAAACAAGGAGCTTATCGGCAAGCGTTGCGAGTGTATTTTTACGGGCTTAATGGTAACGGGCGTTATCGAGGACACAGAAGAAAACGAACACACCATAGAGGTCAAAGTCCGTTTCGACCACCCGCACCAGTGGGGCGATGATTTGTATAATGATGTGTGGGCGTGGGGGCGCAAAACTGACGAGTTCGGCACGCTGCACCATTTGCAACTGTTAGAGGACAAACCGGACTTTCAGATAATGACGGTAGTTTTCGGCGAGCCAATCAGCCGGATAGACCGCAGTGTTTTTGAAGATGTGGAAACGTGGGGTGTCTGTTCCCTGCAAGGCTGGGTAAATAGCTACGAGAGTGTCCGGTTTGTAGCCATAAACGACCATACGGCAATCATTACGGGCGAATACAACATGGAACAGGTAAAGGTGTGGTTAGAGAAATACACGTCCATAAAGAGCCTTAAAACCAGTTGATAGAGAACGGCGGCTGTTTGCCGCCGCCACTTTCTTTCGTGAGTGCCGGGAAATAAAGTGGCAAAGAAACCCGCCCTGTTCCCTAACATGAAAAGTCCACCCGCCGAACTGTCAGCGGGTGGACTGCCATAACATACGCCTTGCGTATCATTCCCTATTTGGTGTCCCCTGTCTGTCGTTGCTTTTCACGTATATATGCAACCGATAAGGAAATAAAACCTATAAATCTTCATGTTGGAAGAATTTTACACCAAGTATGCACACGGTTTCTTCTTCCTCGATGTCGTATTTCCATGTTCGTTTATAGACAAGCATTTCCGTGTCGCAGTCGAACCATTCCATTACAGGCGCATCATCTTCTTCGTCCGCCCATTTGAAAACCTGATTGGACGGCGTTTTCCACAATTCAGCCCTGTCACGTGCGGAAATGCAGTCCTTATCCACGATAATGATGTCACCTACTGCCGGAACTGTATCTGTTTCCAACGTGGTTTCTATGTACCACGAGATACCTTTTATATCCAATTCTATTTTTACCATGTCATTTTATTGTTTAGGGGTCGTTATTGTTTCCGTTTCTTCCTTGCCGTTGTCATTATTGAACGATAGCGAAAGTTGCTGCACCTGTCCAAAGCTGTCAATCACATAAATGTCTATCGTCTGCTGGTCGGTCGATGCCGAGGTGTAATAGAGCCGGAACGTTTCATTCTCCAGCGGGTACAGGTCATTGGGCAGGAACACCGTGCCGTTATCCATTTCTAATTTCCCCTTGCCGTCCGGCTGGAAGTACCTTATCTGATAGGTAGTCGGCTGGTAATAGCCGCCACGCACCAGTCGGCAGCGTATTTCGGCGGTTTCCCCGACTTTCAGCCTTTTGGATACTGGCAGCGTTTCGATGCTGAACGGGTACGCCTGCTGAATATCCAAGTTATCATTACAGGCGGTGACAAGCACGAGGGCGGCCACGATGTAGCAGCCCATGATGATTTTATACATTACATTCTTCATATACATTGTTATATAGCGGTCAGTTGATAATGAATTTCAGTCCCAAAGATACCTGCGAGTGGAACTTGCCTATGTCCGAGCCGAACAACGCCCGTTCCCTTGCGCTGACAAGCAAGGCTATCCGGTCGGTCAGGTAGGCTTCCAGTTCCAGCGTTAAAGCCCCGCCGTACACAAAACAATCCTTATCCAGCAAAGTAGAGCCGTCCGGCAAGAGCTTTTCGCTTCGGTTGCTTGTTTCGTACCCGGCGAGAGCTGACAATCCCAGCGACAGGAAAAAGGTCTTTCGCCTGTCCGAAAGGAATTTCAGGTAATAGCCGCCCTCTGCGGTGAACTGTTCTACGGGTATCTGCATATCCTTGTAGTCATACTTCTTGTGCAGGTATTCGCCGCCAATCACCCAGCGGTTGGCGTTCTTGGTGTAAACGCTGTACGCCGCCCCAATGTGGTAGGCGAAATCACTGCCAGCGTTCCAATGCACCCCGTCCGCTATGCCCGCCGTGACCTGCAAGCCTTTCATGCCCGGCAGGTATCTTTGTGCGTGTGCCTGGTTGAAATGCAGGCACAGCACAAAGAGTATTCCGATAAATAGAAACCGTTTCATCCCTATTTGATTTTTAGTTCGTTAATCGCTTCTGCATTCACGATGTCGGCATTTTCCACCCGTATGGTCTGATGCCGCCCGCCGTTCTTTTCGTAAAGCTCCACCAGCAGCAGTTTGTCGTCCGGGATGGTGAACTTCGGCAGGGCGTACACCGTGCGCACGGTACTTTTTCCTGCAATTTCTACCACCTCGTTGTAGCTGCGTACCGCATCCAGCACCGTTTCCTGAATAGCCGTGCGCTTCGGCACTTTCTTATCTACTATCTTAAACTTGATGAAATCGGTATCGAAAGGCACGTTGGAACTATTCTTCGTCTGCGTATGCAAGTAGAGCATCCCGTTATAGGTATAAATGCCCTTGATTAAGAACTGTATGCCGAAACGCTTGCTACCCAAGTGGCGCACTTTCCGGTCATTGTTCTTGTAGATGCTCTGCATTATCAGTTTCACTAATAGCGGGCTTTCATTACCCAGTTCCCGGAAATAGATGTTCATGCGGGTATGCGAAAAGTCGCTGGTGTCCTCGTTCTCCAAGAAGTCTTTCATTTCGATGTTGAGCATTTCCGGTTCACGGGCGTACTTGGCATTGAACGAAAAGAAACTGCCGTCCTCGCAGATAACGGAGAAGTTCGTTTCGCCCGGAAAGCCCTCTGTCGTGGCTTTCACCCTGATAACATTTTCCGCACCGTCCGCCTTTCCCGCTATGATGTGGTTGCTTCCCAAATCCACGTAGCGGACGGCGGCGGGGAAGATGATGTGTACCGTCTTGGCAAAGGTCACTTCCACGCCGTAGGGCGTAACCATTTGGCGGTACGGGAGTTTCCGGGTAATCCCCCGGTACAAGTCGTTGCCAGCCGCATACTTCACGGTGTCAGCAGTTTGTGCGTTTGCCGCACACACGCCCAGCAAGAGGGCGAACATTACAAAAATCTGTTTCATCGTTAATTGAAATTTTAGTGGTTAAATAATTATTGTTGTTTGGCGTAAAGCATCACCTTGTACCCGGCTTTCAACTTCACTTTCACGGTTCGGAACTTCTTGGCGAGGTAGCCGGACGTGCCTTGCAGCAAGCCCCTTGTCACGTCCATAGCCACCTGCTGTCCGGCACTCCGTGCAAAGGAAATGCTTGTACCCAGTCCGCTTCCGATATTCGCCATAGCTTCGTTGAACGCTTCCTGCTCCATTGAGGACGGAACGGACAGCCCTTTTTGTCCGTCCGTGTCGAACACGGCGAGTTCCACCGGGATGATGTTGCCCGCATACTCAATCGAGGACACCAGTATGTCGAGCCGTTCGCCCTGCACCTTTGCCGTCCCCGCCACAAGGGTATTCTTCGGTACAACGATATTTCCCGCCTGCATGGGTTCGAGCAGCCGGAGTTTCACCGCCTGCCCGTCCGTCAGGGTTTGGTCTTGGTGTATGCAGGCGGCTACCGTGTTCTTTCCCATAGCGTAGCCTGTTCCTACCGCCGTGTTGAAGCCGTAGTTTCGTGGCTGGCTGTAAGCCCGGATGAAGTCGGCATTGCTCATGGGCTGCTGCAATCCCGATACGGTCGTTTCCCGGATTGCCTGCACGGGCTGGGCTTGCGGCTTTTGCGTGACAGTCCCGACAACAGGCACTTGTGCCGTTTGCCCGTTCTGCCCGCCCTCATTCATGTATTTTGCCGCCAGTTCGTAGGACTTTTCCAAGAGTGCCATTTGGTCGTCAGCCGTAGGCGTGGCGTTCTGCTGTTGTTGCAGTCGGTCTGTCAGTTCCGCCACCTGCCGCTTCAAGTCCTCTTTTTCCTCGTCCACAGCCGGGGTTTCGTAGAACGTGCTTAACTGGCGGTTGATGTCCCGGTAAGCGTTTGCCGAATAAGAAGCACCGCCGCCCCTTTGTAGCTTCGCATCATCTTCCGGCATCAGGTCGATTTCCGCTTGCGGTTCTTCCGTTTCATCGTCCAGCGTGAAACCGAAGTCCTGCAAGGATTGTATCTTGTCCTGCTGTTTGCGGCTTATCATCGCCTGCTCGTATGCCTTTTGCTTGTCGGCTATAATTCCGTCCTCTGCGGGCAGGGGTATGTCGGCATTGAAGCCGACCACGCTTTCCATGTTCACGTCCTCTTTGCCGGAGGGGGCGAATATCAGGTACATGCACCCGGCAAAGGCAAGGAACATCAGCGGGAAGACTATCATTTTCCTGCGCTGCTGTACCTGTTGGGGTGTCAGTTCCCGTTTGGGTTTATCTTCCTTTTTCGGCTTCCCGTCCGCCTGCGGTACGGTCGTGCCGTTCTCATTTTTCTGTACTTCGTCCATATTCCGGTCTGTTTAAGGGGTTGATACTGTTGATTGTGTCATTGCCTTGCAATGGCAGTTGTCTGATATGTTCTATTTGCAGCCGCCTGCCGTCCCGTTTCCCGATATTGTAGATTGATGAAACGGTGATGTAGATAGACAAGCCGCCGAAAAAGAAGAACATCACGAGGATAACCGCCAGCCTTTTGCCCGGCGTAATCCGTCCGCACATCCGGCGCAGTCGGTCGTCCGCCCAGTCCTGCACCTTTTCGATGTAGTTTCGTTTTCTCTCCATAAGGCTACCTCTTAACGGTTTGCAAATCCTTGTTCTCGGTAATGGTGAACGCTTCGATGATGAAGCCGTGCGGGTTGTTGTCGCTCCGTGTGGCGTTGAGTAGGCGGCACGAAGTCACAAGGCTTCGCACCGTCAGGCTGCTTTCCCGGACAATCAACTGGCGGGCATACGTGTTCACCTTGTAGGGGTACTGGTCGAAGTCACACTTCACGCTGTCAATCTCCACCGTCTGCGTGACGTTTCCGGAAATTACCCGGTTGTAGTAGCCCTTTTCCGCCAAGTCCTTGTAATAGTTGAAAGCGGTCTTGTCGGCGAGGAACAGCGAGCGTTTGATGTTGCTTTCGATAGCCCCCTTGTCGGGCGAGAGCGTGAAGAAAAGCTCGTGGAAACGCCGCACGTGCGATTTGGCTTCCACGGGTCTGTTCTGTGATAAATCCTGCGAGAGTGCCAGCATCAGGCTTTTGCCGTTGTCGAGGACGTATATCTTCTGCCGCTGCTTTTCGGCGAAGCTGTACGAGTTCCACACGGCAAAGCCTGTCACCAGTGCGCACAGGCAGATGAATACCAGCGCAAAGAGCCGGATTTGCCGGAAACTCGTTTCGATGTTCGTTAATGACTTAAATTCCATATATTAAATTTTGATGTTGGTTATTTGAGTAGTTTCCCGGTTACTTTCCCGCTTGCCGCACCGACCGCAGCCCCGGCGATTGACCCAGCCCGTGCCACGTTGCGGTTATAGGCGGACGTGCCGCCAGCCGACACTATCCAGCTTGCCACCGTTGGAATGGTGAAGTAGCCCACGATGCCGATAATCATAAAGATTACATACACGGTGCTGCTCCCGTCCGGGATGAAATTCGGGTCTGAAAGTTCCTGAATGTCCTTTTGGAGCATCAGCGTTTGTATGCGTGCCAGCACGCTGCTGAACAGGTCGGACACGGGCAACCACAGGTAAATGGAGATATAGCGTGAAATCCACTGGGTCAGTGTGCTTTGGAAACCGTCATAGACGGAAATCGCAAACGCCAGCGGACCCAGTATCGAAAGCACAATCAGGAAGAACGTGCGCAACGTGTCTATAATCAGCCCCGCCGCCTGAAAGAGCATTTCCAGCAACTCCCTGAACCAGTCCCGGACGGACTTCTTGATATTGTACGCCGCCCTGTCCATGTACATACCCGTCATAGTCACCATGTCGGAGGGCGACCAGCCCAGTTCTTCCAGTTGTCGGTCAAATTCCTCGTCCGATGCGAGGTAAGCCGTTTCGGGGCTTCGCATCAGGGCTTCATATTCCAGTCGGTCTTTCTGCGCCCGGTACTCGTTCATGTCGAAAGTCTGCGTTTCCATAAGCTGGTTGCACCCTTTCACCACTGGCGACAGCACCGTGTTGATAGTCCCCAGCACAAACGTGGGAAAGAACATGATGCACAGCCCCAGCGCAAAGGGGCGCAGGAGCGGGTACACGTCTATGGGTTCGGCACGTGCGAGCGACTGCCACACTTTGGCGGCTACATAGAACAAAGCTCCCAGCCCGGCTATCCCTTTCGCTACCCCCGTCATGTTGCTGCACAAGGGCATCATTTCATCGTACAGCACCCGCAACACTTGGTGCAGGTTGTCAAAATCCACTGCTGCTAATAACATAGGCATACCGATTTATATGTTACCAGTAGCGTTCATCCGCCGAGCCGTAGAGAGCCAGCACCCGGTCGGTGTCGTTCTTCTTCTTTGCCCGCAGGTAGGACACGGATATGTTCTTGCGGGTGTAGTAGTTCACGAGGTTACGGTAATTCAATAGGCTTCGGTAGGCATTATCAATAATAGCCAGCCGTTCGGCATCCGTCAGCGACATACCCGTGATGTTCACTACATTTTTCAAGTCCTGCAACACGTCCGAGCTTTCCGACATCAGTTTGGCATAGCCGAACGATATTGCGGAAAGTTCGTCAGGCGTGAAATTCGGGTCTGCCAGCATGTTTTGGAAGTTGCGCACGTAGATTTCGGAGATTTCCGCCACCAGTTCGATAGATTTTCCTACCTTGACACCGCCCTTAACCACGTCATGCACCGCTTTGAGCGCATCGTAATATTTTTTACCCTGCTGGAAAATCTTCTGCGCTTCCATGAAGCCGTCCAGCGTGTTCTTGGCAGTGGTGGAAGTCTGCACTATCTGCTTGGTGGTGTTGATGATACCCTGTGCCAAGTTGCCGGGATCTGACACCACCCACTGTGCGGATGCCTTGCCGATGAAGCAAAGGCATACCGCTATAAGGAGAATTGTTTTCTTCATCTTGTTCTGTTTTTAGGGTTTGTAACTCGCTTGTATTCGCCACCGGGTGAAAGGGTTATCCGGTCACGCCCTTTATCATACGTCAGCAGTATGGCAAAGCCAGTTTCGATAAACAGTTTTCCGTCCTGTTCCGACACTTGATAGGCGGTTTCCAGTATCTTGCCCCTGATATTCGCTTTCCGGGTGACGGTGTATTTGCCGCCCGTTTCCGAGAGCGTGAAAGCCGGGTGTCCCTTGACGTGTACCCATTCACCACGCATCTTTTCCAGTTGTTTTTCCCCACTGCCAGTGCAGCCAGCCAATGACAGGCAGGCGCATAGCAGCATGGGAAACAGTCTATTTATCTGTTTCATGTTTCCTTATTTTAAGTTGTTGATGATTGGGGATTGCGTTTGCTTTCGGCAAGCCGTTTGATAGCCAGTTCAAGGTTGCCGCCCAGCTTCTCGGCGAGGGCGAACAGTTCCATTTTCTCGCTTTCCTCTGTCGTGAACGTGTAATATTCTTCCAGCGAAACTTCCGTGGCATATACCGCCGACTGCGTGCCGCCCAGCGAGAAGAAAACTTCCTTGTACTTCCGTCCGGGGTGGTTCGCCATGTTGATAGACAATATTTGCGAACGCTCCTTGTCGGTCAGTCCCAAGAGGTTTTGTATGCTGTCGAACTTGTTCAGGTATTTTCGCTGGTCTAACAAGATTTTGCAGTCCGAGTTATTGATGATACTCTCTTTCACTATGGGCGAGGAAATAATATCTTCCACTTCCTGCGTTACCACAATCGCTTCCCCGAAATACTTCCTGACGGTTTTGTACAAATATTTTATGTAGTCCGCCATATTCGCCGATGCAATCGCTTTCCACGCTTCTTCAATTAGTATTAACTTCCTTATCCCCTTTAACTTGCGCATCTTGTTTATAAAGGCTTCCATAATGATGATAGTCGTTATCGGGAATAAAATCTTGTGGTCTTTGATGTTGTCCAATTCAAAGACAATGAAGCGTTTATGCAGTAAATCCAGTTCCTTGTCGGAGTTCAGCAGGTAGTCGTATTCACCGCCACGATAGTACGGTTCAAGCACGTTCAGGAAATTGTCAATGTCAAAATCCTTTTCCCTGACGTTTTTCTGTTCAAGCTGTCGGCGGTAATCATCCCGGACAAACTCGTAGAACGTGTTGAAACAGGGCGTTACCGAACGGTCATTGCCTATCAGTTCGATATAGGCACTTACCGCATTGGACAACGCCACTTCTTCCGACCGCTTGGGGGCTTCATCGTCCCGCTTCCACAGGGTGAGTATCAGGGTCTTGATACTCTCTTTCTTCTCGATGTCAAATACCCCGTCTTCGACATAGAACGGGTTGAACGCTATCGGGTTCTCGTTGGTGTAGGTGAAATAAATCCCGTCCTCGCCGTGCGTGCGGTTGTGGATTAGCTGGGACAGCCCCAAGTAGCTGTTACCCGTATCGACCAGCAGCACGTGCGCACCCTGCTCGTAATACTGGCGCACCATGTGGTTGGTGAAGAAAGACTTCCCGCTACCACTCGGCCCAAGTATAAACTTGTTGCGGTTGGTGGTGATTAATCCGTACCAACATTTATTTATTTAATACTGAATATCAGTTAATTATAGTATAAAACACATCAATATTAATATTTTTAAAGCATACAATTTGCATACAAATAGAGTGATTATAAGAAAACAGAAAAGGATATTTGTTGTTAAGGGGTAAATGTGGTAGGAGATGTTTTTATATCTGTTTTCTCTCGTTTTTCAGTGAAAAATAGACATGATACTGGCAAAAAGAGAAAGAAACTCTGTTTTTCTTTTTTCGCCAGCATATATAATTTGCTGTCTAAATAAGTTTAGTTCGTTTTGGATATACAGACAAAGAAACGTACTAAACCTTTGAACTTAAAAATATAACAAACATGTTATGTTACATACTTTTTTGAATATTTAAACAATGTAGTTAAGTACTATCAAGCATATTTCAGGCATTTTTTATACATTTGCACCAATGACAAGTAAATGATGACTGAATTTAATTCATATATGAGCAATATAGACATAGATTTTTTTAAAGAATTGTGTCTAAAACATGGAGAGTTACGACATTATAAAAAGAATGAGTTTATTCTCCATGAAGATGATGCATGTTCTTTCTTCGGGTTTATCTTGTCAGGTGTAGTCAAATACAGTTGTACCAACCGGACAGAAAACAAGCCGTATAATGTCGGTTTTTCCTTTCCAAATGAATTTATAGGCGATTACCCCACTTGCTTATATGGCATGAAATCAGAATTGAATATACAGGCAATAATCCCGTGCGAGATTTACATCTGTTCTTCTGCATTCTTACAGCAAAAATTCGAGGAGAACAAAGAAAGCCAACGGATAGCCCGTATCGCAGCCGAACAGATGTTTTTCCAATCATATTCACGTTATTTGGATTTATTCAGATTCACACCGGAAGAGCGTTACCTCCAACTTTTAAAAAAATGCCCTGCAATCCTTCAAATGGTATCACTAAAAGAAATAGCATCCTACCTTAAAATTACACCCGTACACATGAGCCGAATCAGACGCAAGCAAAGTCTTGACAACAAAAAATAAACATAGGTTTAGAAATTTACATTCATAACAATATTCCAAGAGTATCTTAATCTGCCAAAGGATTCTTTTTTTTATCTTTGTCTTATCTTTGGTTGGTTCAACGAAGAAACAAAATAAAGATTGAATGAGTTAAACAAAAAATAAAAAAGAGAATATGAAAACAAAAGAAATTCTTGGAATACTTATGCTATTCCTCTGTACATTCTGTTTTATAAACTGCGATGATGATAATGAACAGACAAATGAATTAACCCCCGAAGCACTTTATCAGACTTCATGGCGTGGAACAGGGCATTGTGAGGCTTGGACAGTACAAAATATGGGGGTCGGTATGCAATTTGTAGATACTCAGAAAGGGAAAGTAAATTGGGAAGGTTACGATGAAATTGATATTACTTATACAATAGAAGGGAAATATATCACATTTAATAGCAATGCTTTATATTTGGGTGGAGCCCCTTGGATTATCAAAAGCTATACCCAAAAACATATAACCATTATACAGAATGAAATTAGTCCAGATAAAGAGAAAGTAGCTACGATTGAATTAGAGAAAATAGATTAAACTGAATCATGGAACATTAAGTTGCATAAATGTATGCTATAACAGAACAAAGAGAACCGTGAGATTCGCAAATTGAACAAAGAAAGGATGAAAGAACATATAAATACCTTGTAAACAAAGGGGAAAATGCAGATTCATCTAATATTCCTTTATGTGCTATTATCGAGCTGGTCTATGGGCTGAAATACAAGGAAAAGAGATTCACCTTGTTCTCTTACATAGGATTGGTTATTGGGATAGGATGACAATTTATATGCTACTGTTAATAAGGTCAATGTAAATCAAAGTAATATGAAACTGAAGTATATATTGAATGCTATACTATTTGTTTTGGCATTATCTTTTTTGTCTATGTGTATATTTAAGACTACAGAGTTAAGTTTAAAATGTATGCAATTTGCTGTATCTATCTCTTGTATAGGAGCAATGTTTTCTACAAAAAGCAATAGATACATATTTGCATCTATTGCTTTAATCATTATAGGAATATCTTTTTTACTTTAGATGTCCATAATAACGATAATGATTTGATTGTTGCTAATGTCTTTATAATAGTATCTGTCAAGCATATTTACTTTAGCAAACGCCTCCCCCTCAGGTGCAGTTCCTATTCACTATTAAATCATTGCCTAATCATCATCCAAACAATCCAGCGGATTGGGGATTTTTGCTTTTCAAATTAGACTATCCACAAATATAGAAAAAGTGCAGTACACCACGAAGATGCACTGCACTTTTCTCCACATATTGTGCGGGCTTTAACATTTACAGTTTGTATCCTTTGTTTTCCCGGTTTATGGCTTACCCAGTCGGTTGGCTTCCTTTTTCAACCGCTCGGCTTGTTCATTGAGCAGCCTTGCACGTTCCAACGCTTCCGCCTGCTTCCTGCTGCGGAATTCAAAATCCGTCACCGAATCAGTCAGGTTTTGGATGAAAGCGTTATCCCGTTCCCTACTAAAATTCGTTTCCAGCAAATCAAGGCAGCCCCCGTCCGCTTCCCCTTTCATCAGAATGTAGCGGTATTTCATATCGTT